>NZ_JBICYB010000009.1:0-239670 GCF_043200575.1 Streptomyces sp. NPDC048392 | reverse complement strand
AGGGTGCGGGCGACCTTCAGGCCGCGGCCGCCGCCGCCGAAGGCGGCCTTGATCGCGATGGGCAGGCCGTGTTCCTTCGCGAAGGCCACGACCTCTTCGGCGCCGGAGACGGGGTCGGGGGTGCCGGCGACCAGGGGGGCGCCGGCGCGCTGGGCGATGTGGCGGGCGGCGACCTTGTCGCCCAGGTCCCGGATGGCCTGCGGCGGGGGGCCGATCCAGACCAGGCCGGCGTCCAGGACGGCCTGGGCGAACTCCGCGTTCTCGGAGAGGAATCCGTAGCCGGGGTGGATGGCGTCCGCGCCCGACTCGCGCGCGGCTGCGAGGACCTTGTCGATGTCCAGATAGCTGGTCGCGGGGGTGTCACCACCCAGGGCGAACGCCTCATCAGCGGCGCGGACATGCAATGCGTCCCGGTCCGGGTCCGCGTAGACGGCCACGCTCGCGATCCCGGCGTCCCGGCAGGCCCGGGCCACGCGGACAGCGATTTCGCCACGATTGGCGATGAGCACCCTCCGCATCTCAGGACGCCTGTCGGGCGGGCGCCGGTGCGGACTGCGCCACGTGGCTGAACCGGCCGGCGGCGGTCTGCAACGGCCCCAGCGATCCGTCGAAGAAGATCAGCGGCTCCCGTCCGGGCTCCGGCGCTCCCAGCTCCACCACCTCGCCGACGACGATGTCGTGGTCACCGGCCGGGTGGACGTCGACCGTGGTGCAGGTCAGATGGGCCAGCGCCTCGCTCAGCACCGGCAGTCCGTCCGCGGTGAAGTGGTGCGGAACACCCCCGAGCACGTCCGGCCGCCGCTCGGCGAAGTGGCGGGCCAGTGACTGCTGCCGTCCGGACAGGAAGTTCACGGTGAACCCGCCGCTCTCGGTCAGCAGGGCGTGCAACCGGGAGCGCTGGTGCAGACAGAACAGGACGAGCGGGGGTTCCAGGGAGACCGAGGTGAAGGAGTTGACGGTCGTCCCGTCCGCCTCGCCCTCGGGTCCGGTGGTGATCACCGTGACGCCGGTCGTGAACAGGCCGCACACACGGCGCAGGCCCGGTGGATCGACGGGCCTGCGCTGCTCGGGGGCGCGGGTCAGCGACCGCGCTGCTGCGGACATGGGCATCCCTTTCTTGGCGGTGTCGGAGGGGGCCGCGCGGGTCAGAGGAGTTTGCGGACCTTGGAGCCGGCCTTGAGGATGCCGAGCAGGAACTCCCGGCCGACGCTGTTCATCTCGGCCGGCGCCTTGGCGGAGGCCCAGTACAGGAAGCGGGCCATCGTCGCCGTCGAGGGGTAGATGAAGCGCCGGCTCTCGTCCTTCCAGCCGAAGACCGGGTTGACGACGGGGGAGTCGTCGAGCAGCTTGAAGACGATGTCGGCGGCCTCGTCACCGGTCAGCGCGCCCGCCTCGTACTTCTCACAGGTCTCCGCGGTGGCCTCCAGCAGCTGCTTGAAGGAGTCGCTCTGCGGCCACCACAGGCCCGGGTACGGGACGTTCTCCAGCTCGTCGAAGTGCTCCTGACGGCCGTCGCGCAGGTGCTGGAGGCGGGCTCGGGTCAGCCGCATGGTGCCCGGGGTGATGAAGGAACCCCAGATCCGGAAGACCGCGTTCCACAGCCGGAAGTGGGAGAAGGAGATGAAGGAGCTGTTCACGAGTTCGTCGTTGTACTGCAGGAGCCCCTGCTCCAGACGCTCGACGTACTCGAAGCGCTCGGCCGAGAAGTCGTCGTCCTTCAGGGCGGCCACCAGACGCGAGGTCAGCGCGTCCACCACCTCCAGGGTGTTCGACAGTCCCCGGGAGAACAGCGGGTCGAGGAAGCCGGCCGCATGCGACATCAGGCACCAGCGGTCGCCGACGGTCTGCTTCGAGGAATACTGCAACCGGTCGGTGGATATCCATTCCCGTACCCGGGTGGCACCATCGAATTGCCGCTTGACCGCGGGGTATTTGTCGAGGAAGAGCTGGAATTCCTGCTCCGGGGTCAGGTCCTCGGGTTTCGGATAGGTGCGCTCGTCGATGGTCAGCGCGACGCTGCACAGCGGATTCCGGGACTTCTCGTGGTTGTCGAACGGAATGATCCAGAACCAGCCGCGCTCGATGAGATGGTGCATGGTGCCGGTGTGCCAGTCGACCGGCGGGCGGAGTGCGGTCGGATGCCCGCTGACGTCGTCGAACCGTTTGACGCCGACGTAGTGGGTGAACATCGACCGGGAGTGGTGCTTGAAGCGGGCCGGCTTCTCACGCAGGTCGAGCTTGTCGGCGAGCGGCGAGCGGAACCCGGAGGCGTCCACCAGGTACTTCGCCCGGTACAGCTCGGGCTGGGCGCCCGGGGCGGCGCTCTTGCCGAGGACCGACACGCCGTCGTCGTCGAACTCGACCTCGCTCGCACGCCAGTTCTGCCGCGGTGTGCAGCCGTACTTGACCGCCACGTGGAACATGAAGGCGTCGCTGTCCTGGCGGAACATGTGGCTGTTCTGGTGGAAGATCTTCGGCAGCGCCAGCTGGGTGGCCTGCCGGGGGTCGGGTTCCTTGCCGACCTCGTGCTTCATGAACCCGAAGTGCGCCTTGGTGCCGAACGTCGGGGCGATGTCCCGGGTGGAGGCCTGGACGCTGGCCAGGCTCTTCAGCTCGGGTATGTGGTGCCGTTCGGAGAGGATGTGGATCCACTCCACGAGCTGCGGGGTCATGGACTCGCCGATGGCGAAGCGCGGGTGCGCGGCCGCGTCGACCAACAGGACCTTCGCGCCGTGCCGGGCCAGGATCGTCCCCGTCACGGAGCCGGCCAGCCCCGAGCCCAGGACGATGACGTCGAAGGTCATCTCCTCGGGGACGTCGGCCGGTTCGGGTATGCCTTCGGTCCGTGTCGCGACCATGAGCTGTCTCCTTCGTCGGGGGCGGTGCACAGCGGGTTCTGGTGGTGGTCACGGCGGCGTGACCGCATGAAAAAAGGCCCCTCACTCCGTTCGGAGTGAAGAGCCTCAAAAGGGCCTCGTGAGTATGTGTGGAAAGGGACCTGGAAGAGGTCCCGAAACCGGATGCGAGAGGCGGCCGAAAGGCATGCGGGAACCGCTGGATTAAGCGTGACAGCCTTTTCCCGGAGGGTCAACCCCCGGTCGGGACGGATGGCGTCGAAAATTCGGAGAAGGCGATTCCGGAATGTGTGGGGGCCAGGATTTTCAGCAGCAGGGCGCGCAGTTCCTCCGCGCCGCCGGGACCGAGCAGGTCCGCCACGTCCGTCGCCAGCTCGGCGACGGCCCGTGCCACGACGCCGAGCTTCTCCCGGCCGTCGTCGGTCACTTCGAGGGCGTAGCGGCGCCGGTCGTGCGGATCGCGGCCGCGGCGCACCAGCTGCTGCCTGACCAGTTCGTCCACGAGCTGGGAGGCGGCGGGCCCGGTGATCGCCAGCAGTTCCGCGAGTCGCTGCTGGGCGCAGGGCCCGAACGTCGTCAGGGCGGACAGCGGGCCGTAGTGGCGCACCCGCAGACCGGTGCCGGCCAGCTTCTCGTCGCCGAGCCGGCGCAGCCGGTGGTGGGCCTGGGCCACCAGGTACTCGGTGCCCTGCACCAGGGGCTGCGCGGACTCGGGCAGCAACCGGGCGAGGAGGCCGTCGAGCCGCGCGGTCTCGTCGGGGGTGAGTACGGAGGTCAGCCGGGCGTCCCGCTCGGCCACCGCACGCCGTCGGGCGTCCAGTGCCCGCCGGCCCTCGTTTGTCAGGGAGAGCACGTACTGGCGCCGGTTGTCGGGATTGCGGGTGCGCCGGACCTCACCGCGTTCCTCGAGGCGGTCGATGACCGACACCATGATGGTGCGGTTGATGCCCAGCCGCTCGGCCAGATCGAGCTGGGACTCCCAGTCGTGGCCGGTGAGCGCGTCGAGGATCAGGAAGTCGCGGGAGTCCGCGTCGCCGCCGTCGCCGGTCGAGGAGAACTGGGCGTGGACCCGGCGCAGGAGGTAGCCGATGAATCCGGTGAGTGACTCGGGGAGCACACCGGGAACTTCCGCGGTCTCCTCGGTCCGTGTGACGGGGCCTCGCCCGGCGTCGCGTTCATACCGCAAGAACAGCACCTCCTGCCCGAGTATACGGGCCGTGTCCGGGACCGTCCGGTGGCGTACGCCGCCCCGCGGAAGCGGTGCCCGTGCGGGTGGGCGGAAGGGGCGTGCCGGCCGGCACGCCCCTTCCGGGGCTCCGGCGGCCCGCGCCCCGGGGGACAAGGCGGGGCCGCCGGAGGGTCACAGCGCGACGGGGGGGCGCTCCGCGTCGCGCTGCGGCTGGGGGGCCGCCGCGGGGGCGGTCACCAGGGCGATGACCAGAGCCAGCAGGTACAGGCCGGCCCCGAGCAGGAATCCGTAGGAGTACCCGGTGGTCAGCGCCTCGGGGACGTTGCCCGGCAGCTCGTTGTCGGTGATCACCGTGGCGGCGGCGGCCAGCGTCGCCAGGCCGATGGCTCCGCCGATCTGCTGGGCGGTGTTGACCAGGCCGGAGGCGGCGCCGGTGGCCTGCGGTTCGACGCCGCGGACGCTGATGACGGTGACGGTCACGAAGACCATGCCGAGGCCGAGGCCGACGACCAGCTGTGCGGGCAGCAGGGCCGCCAGCGGGTTCTGGCCGGGGGCCAGGAAGCTGAACCAGACCATGCCCGCGATGCCGACGACCAGGCCCAGGGCGATCACGGACCGCTCGGACATCCGGGCCAGGAGCTGCGGGCCGAGGCCGCCGGCCGCGATGCCCATGCCGAGCGCGAAGGGCAGGTACGCGAGGCCGGTGATCATCGGCTCGTAGCCCTTGACCACCTGCATGTAGAGGGTGAGGAAGTAGAAGGTGGCGAGCATGCCGGCACCGACCAGGAACATGATCAGGTTGGCTCCCACCCGGCTGCGGTCGGCGAGCACACCCCGGGGGATCATCGGTGCGCGGCTGCCGCGCTGGATGAGGACGAAGGCGACGAGCAGGACGAGGGCGACGGCCAGACCGATCAGGGTGACGCCGTCACCGATGCCCTCCTCGCCGGCCCGGGTGATGCCGAAGACGAGGGCTCCGAAACCGAAGGTGGCGGCGAAGGCGCCGGGCACGTCGACCTTGCCGCGCTCGCGGTCGCCCTCGACGAGGACGCCGGTACCGACGAGCACGGCCAGGGCGATCGGGATGTTGATGAACATCACCCAGCGCCAGCTCAGGAACTCGGTGAGCACGCCCCCGAGCAGCAGGCCGACGACCGAGCCGAGACCGCCCATGGCGCCGTACACCCCGAGCGCCTTGTTGCGGGCGGGGCCGGCTTCGAAGGTGGTGGCCAGCAGTGACAGGGCGGTGGGGGCGGCGATGGCGGCGCCCGCGCCCTGGATCACCCGCGCCAGGATGAGGAGTTCCCCGCTCTGGGCCACGCCGCCGAGCAAGGAGGCGGCGGTGAACAGGACCAGGCCGATGCGGAACACGCGGCGTCGGCCGAAGAGGTCACCGGCGCGACCACCGGCCAGCAGCAGGCCGCCGAACGCCAGCGCGTAGGCGGTGACGACCCAGCCGAGGCCGGACTCGCTGAGGCCGAGGGCGCTCTGCATGCTCGGCAGGGCCACGGCGACGATGGTGTTGTCGAGGACCAGCATCAGCTGAGCCGCGGCGATGACCAGCAGCGCGAGGCCGGGCCTGCCGTTCTGCCGCGGCGGCGCCGCGGCCTTGGGGACGGCCTGGGGGCGGTCTTGCAGCGACATGAGTTCTCTCCGATGTCTCTGGTGGGAAGGGGGTGGGTGCGGCGGGCCGGGACCGAGCGGCGGCCGCGGTTCAGCGCAGGGCGGCGTCCGCCTTCGGGGCCCAGATGTCCAGGTCCTCGTAGGCGGCGCGCCACTCGGTGGCGTAGGCCTGGCGCAGCGGTTCGGGCATCTTGCCGAGGACGGTGGCCACCTTGGCCGCGTCGATGTCGTCCAGCAGCCAGGGCAGGTAGCGGGTGGAGTCGTCGCCGATGCGGGTGCGCTGCTCGGCGCTGAAGGCGGCCCATTCCTCCTGGCTCAGGGTGAGGTCCATCAGGGCGAGGGCGTCCCGTTCCTCGTGGTCGAGGTGGCCGCCGAGCCGCGTGTGGAGGGCGTCGGACAGGCCGCCGAGGCGCTCGAGCCCGGACTCCCGGTCGGCGAGGGCCGCGTCTATGTCCGCCAGCAGGGGCTCGATCACCGCGTGCTCGGCCTCCATGGCCCCGAGCAGGGCCAGCTCGTCGGGACGGCCGGCCAGGGCACGCTCCATCGGGGGCCACACGGTGACGTCCTCGGAGACGTGGTGGGCGGTCAGGAACTTCTTGAACAGCTCCCAGCCGACCGCGGTGCTCAGCACGTGCCGGGGGTCCTCGTCGACCCGGGCGGTGATCCGGGCGATGCGCTCCAGTTCGCGCCTCAGGGCGTCGTGGATGGCGAACATCATCGTCATGTCGAGGTTCTTGAAGTCCTGATTCATGGCTCTCTCCCTCATCGCCTCGCTGCTCCGCGCGGTACTGCGAAGGTATCGTCAACTTGCTTATCTATCAAGAGGCCAACTAGCAAATGGCCAACCATCAGAGATCCAATAGATGGCATGGGGTGGCGAAGGAGCAGGTCAGGGCTGTTTGACGGGGTGCAGGGCGGGTTTCTCCGCGTCGGCGGTTTCCGCTGCGTCGGGACGGCCGAGGGCCGGGGCGGGCGCCGTCCGGCGGATCAGGATCAGCGCCGGCGTGGTCACAGCCGTGGTCACCAGGGCCATGAGCACCAGGACGGTGAACAGATCGGGGCCGACGATCCCGAGACCGAGGCCGATGTCCAGTACCACCAGCTCGGTCAGGCCCCGGCAGTTCATCAACGCGCCGAGGGACATCGAGTCCCGCCAGCCATGGCCGGTCAGCCGGGCCGCGAGCGCGCTGCCGCCCCACTTCCCCAGCACCGCCACGGCGAGCACGGCACCGGACCACAACCACAGCGCCGAACCGCCGCCCAGCAGCGACACGTCGGTCCGCAGACCCGTGCTCACGAAGAACAGCGGCAGCAGCACCGGAACCGCGAAGGCACGCAGCCGTACCGCTGTCGTCGCGGTGCGCCGGCTGCCGCGCGGGGTGACCACACCGAACAGGAAGGCGCCGAACAGCGCGTGCACGCCGATCCGGTCGGTGACGTACCCGGACACGCACAGGCCGCTGAACAGCACGACCAGCACCATGGCGTCGGAGTGGCGCCGTTCGGCACGCGCCGTCCACCGGGTCAGTAGCGGCCGGACGACGTAGAACAGGACCAGCGTGAAGGCCGCCGCGTACAGCGCGGTCGTGACGGCATCGAACGGTGAGCCGCTGTTCGCGACCGCCACGACGGCCGCCAGCAGGCACCATGCGCTGACGTCGCCCACGGCCGCGCTCGCCATGGCGAGCGCGCCCACCCGGCTGCGGTACAGACCGCGATCGGTGAGGATGCGGGCGAGTACCGGGAACGCGGTGATGCTCAGCGCCACCCCCATGAACAGCGCGAACGACAGCCGGTCGGCGCCGCTCGGGGCGAGGGAGCCGTACATGCCGAGCGCCAGCAGGGCGCCCAGCACCAGCGGCACGGCGGTGCCGACCTGGGAGACGGCGAGGGCTGTTCCGCGGTCCCCGCGCAGCGCGCGGAGGTCGAGTTCCAGCCCGACGAGGAACATGAAGACGAGCAGTCCGACATTGCCGAGCATGTCGATGTACGGGATCACGGACGGGTCGAAGAGCCAGGCCTGGCCCTCGGGCCACAGAGCGCCCAGCAGGGAGGGGCCCAGGAGGATGCCGGCGAGGATCTCCCCCACCACCGGTGGCTGGCCCAGCCGGCGCAGGAGCTGGGCGGCCGCCCGGCTGACGAGGATCACCACCGGAACGGCGATGAGGAGGTCGGAGAGGGGGTCGGGAACAGCGGCCATCACATCTCCTGAGACAGGCAGGGGTGGGGGCGGGCACGCGCCACCGCGACGGCGGAGGCGTCAGGAGCCGTAGGGGCGGGCTTCCTTGGCCGTGCGCAGTGCCTCGGCCCACCACAGCAGTTGGTCGAGCATGAGCTTGGCGGCGGCCTCGCACCCCTCGGGCTCGGCGGGAAAGCGCCCCTCGGCGTCGAAGTGGTCGAGCACCCGGGGGAAGGTGACGACGTCCTTCATCCCCACGCAGTGGAACTCGGCGAAGATCTGCCGCAGATGCTCGATCGCCCGCACTCCCCCCGCCGCGCCGAGCCCGTAGCCCACGAAGCAGACCGGCTTGGCCTGCCACTCGGACTGGAAGCTGTCGACGAGCGTCTTCAGCGGTCCCGGAATGCTGCGGTTGTACTCCGGTACGACCACCGCGTAGGCCTCGGCGGCGGCCAGTCGCGGGCGCAGCGCCGCCGCCACGGCGTCGTCCGCGGCCAGGTCGGCCGGCAGCGGATGGTGCGCCACGTCCACGACGTCCAGGACCAGGTCGTCGCGCTGCCGGGCCACGCGGGCGAACCAGTCGGCCACGTCCGGGGCGAGCCGTCCGTCGCGGGCCGAGCCGACGAGGAGCACGACCCGGACCGGCGCGGGCGTCACCGGTCCGCCGGCGCGGGCGCGGGTACCGGCGTCAGTGCGAGGAACTCGGTGGCCTCGACCCGGGACAGGATGCGGCGGGTCACGGCCGGCATGCTCGTGGTGCCGTCGTCGGTGAAGACGACGGGGTCGGTCGTCCGGATACGGCGTCCCCGGGTGGTGATCTCGCAACCGCCCGCCGCCAGAACGTTCTTGACCCAGTCCGAGCCGGGCCCGTACGGCAGCGTGATGACGATGTCCGCACCGCGCCGGAACAGTTTCACCGGCGTGGTGAACTCCCGGCCGGACTTACGGCCCCGGTGGTGGACCTTCCCGAACCCCGGCAGCCGGCTGAACAGGGGTCCCACGAACCGGTTGGCGAACCGCCGGTTGAACCGGGCGACTTTTCTGTCGATGGGCATGACGTCCTTCCTTGTGCGTCTCGTGCGTCTGCCGCGTCGATCGCGCACGGCGTCGATCGCGACCGCCGTGCCGTCCGCGGAGCCGGAGGGCCGACGGCCGTCCGGTGCCCGGCGCCGGCCGCGGGCGCCGTGGGGGCGCTGCCGCGGCCGGCGCCGGAGCGGGGCCGGGTGCGTCCGGGTCAGGCGCCGGGCCTGCCCGCGCCGGGACCGCCGGCCGGGGTGAGCGGGCCGGCCGGCTTGCCGCCCGACTGGAGGAAACGCTGCAGGGCGAAGTTGTCGACGATGCCCCAGCGCTCGGCGATCCGGTCGCCCTCGAAGCGGAACCAGATGATGGCCTGGTGCTGGACCTGGAGACCGGTCGGCGGGATCCCGATGAAGGGGCCCGTGTGCCGGCCGTGCATCACCCAGCGGATGGCGGCCTTGTCGCCCTGGGCGATGAAGTCGAGGATCTCGTACTTGATGTCGCTGAACGCGGACTGCTGGATCCGGATGGTGTGCTTGAACGCCTCCGGGCCGCGCATGGAGTCGTCGTGGCTGCCGTGGTTGCGGAAGTCCGCGGTGAGGTAGCGGTCGGCGGCCGAGAGGTCGCCGAGGTCGAGGCCCTCGTGGAAGACCTTCTCGATCAGTTCCCGCTGCTGGTCCGCGGTGAGCGTGGTGGGCATGGTGGGTTCTCCTTCGCTGGGTTCGCGCTACTGGGACGGGGTGCTGTGGCCGCGGGTGTCGAGCGTTCGCGCGTCGACCTGGGTGACGCCCGAGGGGACGGCTCCGGTGGTCCACACGATGCGCAGCCGCAACCGGTCGAAGCGCCAGCCGTCCGGCGTACGGCGGGCCGTTCCGGCGAAACGGCCGCCGAGCTGGAAGTATTCGGAGGCGTCCGGAGGCAGTGGCGAGCCGTGGTGCACGTGGGAGGCGATCAGGCTCCAGCCGACCTCGGCGCGGTCGCCGTCGACCTCGACCGTGCTGTCGGAGCCGTGGTGGTGCGTACGGCCCCAGCGCGCCATGATCCCGGCGGTGAAGCCGTCGACACCGGCGCTGCCCCGGTGGCTGCCGACCGGGAACGTCATCTCGATGTCGTCCGTGAACAGCGACCCGGCCCAGGCAGCGTCGAAGCCGCCGGCGTCGAGGCTGGCCAGATAGCGCTCGACGAGGTCCTTCAGCGCCGTGATGTCGGCCAGGCGGGCCACCTCGGCGGCCAGACCGGCGGGGCTCACGACCTGTCCCCGGGTCATGACACCCTGCGCGCTTCGGTCCGGGCGCCCGTCGCGTAGATCACGGCGTCGTCGGGGCCGTGGACGACGGCCCTGCCGTCACCGGTGAGCGTGTCCCCGGCGAGGCGCGCGGTGATGTCGATCTGTATGTACGCGGCGTGGTGGCCGTTGGGGCTGATCTGGGTGACGTCGAGGTTGAAGTCCTCACGCAGGGAGAACTCCAGGGTCTCGTCGTCGACGGCGGTCCACGCGCCGTAGCCGGTGCTCTTGCGCGTCGTGACCGAGAGCGAACCGTCCGGGGCGAAGTCGACCGTGTACTCGTCCACCTCACCGTCGTGCGTGACCGTACCCGTCCATCGTCCGACGGGTGTCCAGGTAGAAACAGGCATCGACGACACATCCTCGAATCGGGGCGGCAGAAAAAAGAGATCCGCAGCGGGCCGGCAGTGCCGACCCGCTGCGGATCTCGTAAGAAGGTGAAGAACGCGGGGCTGCGGAGAGCCGGCCGCGGAACGCGCCACCCGTGGAGCCCGCCGTCGAAGAAACGGCGGCGTCCGGGCATGGGGGCGCCGCAGAAAGTGTGACACTTGTTGCCTGCGCCGTCAACAGCCCTGCTTATCAAGGAAGTTGACGCAACAGGGCTGCCCCCGTGGCCGGTGTGGGCCACGGGGGCAGCTGTGGACCCGATCCCCGCACGGATCGGTCCTTGATTTCCGCGGTCGGTCCAGAGGGCGGTCCCCTCGGGACCGGGGTCATTCGGGCGGGCTCCGCCGGGTCAGGGCCAGCAGTTCCTCCAGGTCGTACTCCGCTCGCTGCGGGCCGCCATGGCGGGTGATCTTCCCGCGGCTGGCCCATTTGCGGATCGTGGCCTGGGAGACGCCCATCGCCAGGGCGGCCAGTTCCGTGGGCACCGTACGGCGCCGGGACGCCCCGCCGGTGCGCTCAGCGAAGCCGTTCACGCGGCCCACCCCTTCTCCGTGCGGTCGGCCAGCAGCAGCCACTGCCGGGGCGGCACCGGGTGGCCGGTGTCGCAGGAGACATGGCTGGGGACGCGGTCGCGGTCCGTCGGCACGACGCCGAAGAGCGTGCCACCGCACGCGTGCCGTGGGCAGGGACCGAGCGGGAACCTGCGCACCGGCCCCGGGCCGAACAGCTCGCCGAGGGCCGTGAGCAGTTCGGTGATCTCCTCGGTGAAGTCGACGCCTGCCGGGTGGTCGGCGAACCACGTCAACTGCTGCCGCAGGAACCGCACCAGCCGGCCGAGCCCATGGCCCGTCGCCTCGGGGGCGGCACCGCCGCGCTCGTCCAGGACGAGCCGCGCCCACTGCCTCAGCGTCTCGGTCACCTGGCTCCGCAGGGACACGACCCGCTCGTCCAGCACGATGCCGACGGTGCCGCGGCTGCCGCTCACCCGCTGCCGCAGCGCCGTGCCGGGGACGGCCGCCAGGGTCTCGTCGCTCTCCTTGTACAGGGCGAGCAGCGTACGCAGTTCGCGGCCGGTCCGGTCCAGGCACCCGGTGCAGATCCGGCCGCACCGCCGTGCGCAGTCCCTGCTCGTGTGGTCCTCGGTGGTTCTCTCGTGCTCATCCATCGAAATCCCCCGAATCCGTGGCAGTTTCGCAAGACGACATTCAGTCTCACCGGGCCCCCGGTCTTCTTCAACGGATGGCGATGCAGGGTTCCATCAAGCATTCGCGGCTGTGTCAGCGGGATGTCAACGCCGTGCCAAGTGCCCAGTTCCGAGCGTTCCGGCGAGCGGGCAACTCGGAGAAACATACAAGTCGGTCCGCTTGCCAGGATGTCGTTCCGGTGTTCCGGAACGGAAGGTTCAGGCCATTTACTCTATGTATGTGGGGGAAATGTGAACGAGTGAACGTCGTGCCGAGCTGCCGGGCCCGCACGTTGCTTCCGTAAAACAGACGTCCTTGTATCATTCTGTTCAACGAGCGGAAACATACGGAGAAGGCAGGGGCGGTCTGATGCAGGCGCGGTCCGAACGGACTCGTGAGGCTCTGATCCGGGCCACGGCGGAGCTGATCGCGGAGGGGCGCCCGGCCGACGCGGGGCTGGTCAACATCTGCCGCAGGGCCGGAGTGAGCCGCGGCGCGCTGTATCACCACTTCTCCTCGACCGCCGCGCTGGCGGCCGCCGTCCACGACCAGGCTCGCCTGCGGCTGGAGGAGATCGTCGACGAGGCGTTCTCCGGCCCGGCCGCCGACGCTCCGGAACGCTTCTCCCTGGCCCTCGCCGAGGCGCTGGGCACCGACAAGATCGTCCGAGCGGGCATGGAGCTGGCCCCCGACGGCTCGTCGGGGCCGCCGAGGCTGCGCGACCACCTGATGTCGCTGGTCCGCGACCGTGTGGTCGCCGTACACGAGGTGACCGGGAGACCGGACGATGCGCCGCGCCAGGATCTGGCCGATCTGGCCGTGGTCATGGCCGCCGGCATCGAGACACTGGGCCGGGCGGACCCCGGGTGGTGGGACAGCGGCATCTCCCGTCGCCTGTGGGGACTGGTACGCCCGCTGTTCCCCTGAGCGCCCCCGGGCGGGCCGCGTCCCTTCCGGGTGAGCCGTGACAACGTTCGCAGGACGTCCGCATGATGTCCGCGGGCAGGTCAGGGCGCAGGGGCGGCCGGGGCCGTGGTGCGGAGCCGGCCGATCAGACCGGGAGTGGCGAGCCCGGGCAGGAAGAAGCGCCAGAAGGAGCCGACCCGGTCGCGCAGGTCCTTCCGGCCGGTGTACGCCTGGGACATGATCTGCAGGCCGGTGAAACATCCGACGACGGTCGTCGCCGCCTCGCTCACGTCGACACCCGGCAGGAGTTCGTCCCGCTCCTTCGCTTCCCGCAACAGTTTCTCGATCGCCTCCAGGGACTGCTCGTAGGCGGTCTGCGGAGGGCGGTCGAAGGAGGTCTGCTCGATGGTCAGACGGACGCTGGCACGCAGGACCGGGTCGTGCTGGAGGCGGCGGGCGAACTCCAGCGTCAGGTCGATCACGGACTGCAGCCGCACCGGCCGGTCCGGTACCTCCAGGGCCTCGCCGTGGGCCTGCACCAGGGCCACCGCGATGGCTTCCTTGGAGGGGAAGTGGTGGTAGAGGGAGCCGCGGGTGAGTCCCGTGCGGGCCAGTATGTCGTTGGTGCTCGCGGCGTCGTAGCCGCGTTCGTCGAAAACATGCGCGGCGGCCTCCAGGATCGACCGTCGTGACCGCCTGCCGCGTTCCTGTTGAGCCATGCCGCATCCCTACCCTGCACTCGCCTGTCCCGACAGACTAGTTGGTATTGTTGGCGTCGGCTCTCTCCGTGCCGGTCGAGCCGACGACGGTGGGACCGCGGCGGGACGCGAGTGGGTGCGGGGGGCTTCCGGGCGGCCGCGGTCACGGATGGCCGAGCCGGAAACCGACCCCGCGCACGGTGATGATCCAGGTGCTGGAACCGAGCTTGCCGCGCAATGTACCGACGTGCGTGTCCACCGTCCGGCCCCGCGGCGACCACGCGTCCTCCCACACCTGGGCCATGATCTGGCGCCGGGTGAGCACGGTGCCGGGCTGCAGGGCGAGCAGGTGGAGCAGGTCGAACTCCTTGCGCGTCAGGTCCAGGGGCTCGCCGTGGAGGGTGGCGGCCCGGGCGGCCACGTCGATGCGCAGTCCGGCGTGCGTGATGACCCGGCCGGTGTCCGCAGTGGCCGGCCGGCCGTGCGAGCGGCGCATCACCGCCTCCATGCGGGCCAGCAGCTCGCGGAAGCCGTACGGCTTGACCAGGTAGTCGTCCGATCCCGCCTGGAGGCCGAGCACGCAGTCGAGTTCCGATCGCCGCGCGGTGACGGTGATGATCGGTGTGTCACTGATCGCCCGAATGGCCCGGCACACCTCCAGGCCGTCCAGGTCGGGCAGGTCCAGGTCGAGCAGGATCAGGTCGGCGTCGCGGTGACCGCGCAGCGCCTGCGCGCCGGTGTCCACGCCGCGGGCGGCATACCCCTGCCGGATCAGCCCCCGCAGGAGCGTTTCGGCGGCCCGCTGGTCGTTCTCGACGACCAGTACGTTCCGGGCCGCCACGCCGCCCGCGGTGCGCGGCGGGGGCGCGAGCCGGCCCGGTCCGTCCGGCCCGCCCGGACCGTCGTGCGGGAAGTGGCGCTGCGGTGACGGTCCGACGAGCTCCGCGTACTGCCGGTTCATCTGCCCCCCTGAAGACACACCACGTCAACACGGACTGAGGTTCACGGGAGAGACAATACCAAACAGACTTGTCTGATTGTCAAAGGTTCCTCACGGTCCGTGATCCAGCTCCTGGATGTCCGGCCACACCGCCGTGAGCTGGTCTTTGTTCCCGGACATCGGGAGTCGTGCCGCCTTCGTGGCCGTGCGCGCCCAGGAAAAGGCTTGGCCAAAGATGTGTGTGCTCGCTCCGTAACATGCAGCGCTGCCTGTTTGATCGACCAGAGGGATGCGACCGGATGCGGGCGGACGTCGGCGACGCACGTACAGCACTTGACGCACATATGACCGAGGGAAGCGTCCAGCCCCTTGTAAAACCGGACCGACCTGTCTGTATCTTAAGCCCTGCAGATCGTCGGCCACGGGGGGGAACAGCCGACGTACGGCCGTGCTGCCCCCTGTTCTGAACCTGATGGGAGCCCTGCACATGCCGTTCCTCACTTCGAAGGCACCCGGCTTCAAGGCGCAGTCCCGGGAGCTGACCACCACGGTTCCGCGTGAGTACGTCCACCGCGCGGCCGTCTCCGAGGTCCTGCTCACCGGCTGGGAGCACGAAGGTCCCGCCGACGACGGCGACCGCGGCGGCTTCGTGGTCCGGGCCCAGTGGCCGCGCTGCCACTCCCTGTTCGCCTCCGACCACGGCTACCAGGACCCGATGCTGCTGGTCGAGTCCGTGCGCCAGACCGGGTCCCTGCTGGCGCACGCCGAGTTCGACGTGCCGTTCGGCTACCAGTTCCTCATGTCCGACCTCAGTGTGACCGCCGACCCCGAGCTGTTCAGAGCCGACGCGGTCCCCACCGACATCGAGATGCGGACCCGGTGCCGGGACGTCGTGCGCCGCGGCCGCAGCCTGCGCGAGATGCGCTACGACGTCACCGTCCGGCGCGGGAGCGGGGCCTGGGCGACCGCCTCGGCGGCCTTCCGGTGCATGAGCCCCGACGTGTACAGACGGCTGCGCGGAGAACGCCCCACGGTCTGCGACCGCACCCCTCCACCGGCGCTCGACCCCGCCGCCGTACGCCACGGCAGCCCCCGGCACGTCCTGCTGGGCGAACCGGCGCCGGCGACGCCGGGCCGCTGGGAGCTGCGGGTCGACACGGCACACCCGACCTACTTCGACCACCCGACCGACCACATCCCCGGCATGGTCCTGCTGGAGGCCGCCCGGCAGGCCGCCCACGCCGTGACCGGGCTCCCCCGCGCCCTGCTCTCGGGTGTGCGGGCCGACTTCGCGCGCTACGCCGAGTTCGACGCCCCGTGCTGGATCACGGCAGCCGTCGAGGAGCGCGGCACAGGGGGCGACCTGCTGGTGCGGGTGCGCGGCAGCCAGGAGGACGAGACCGTCTTCACCGCCGACCTCGTCCTGCGTCCCCGCGTCAGCTGACCCGGCCCGTCCCCAGGGAGCGTGCTCTGTGCTCACCGTACTGATCACCGGAGGGTCCGGGTTCGTGGGAGGACACGTCGTCCGCGAGGCGGAACGGCGGCGAGCCGACATCAGGCTGCTGTCGCACCGTCGTCCCGTCCCCCGCTCGGAGTCGCACTGTGTGCGGGGCGACCTGGCCGAGCCCCGGACCCTGCGCGGGGTGTGCGACGGCGTCGACGTGCTGATTCACTGCGCGGCGCAGATAGGAGGTACGAGCGCGGCCAACCAGGCCGTCAACGCGGGCGGCACCGCGGCGCTGGTCGCGGAGGCCCGGCGCGCCGGGGTCCGGCGCATCGTGCAGCTCAGCACCGCCTCGGTCTACGGCCGCGGTACCTACCGCGGCCAACGGCCCGAGGAGCTCGTCCGGAATCCGGGTTCCTGCACCTCCCGCACCCGCGCCGCCGCCGAGGACGCCGTGCTCTCGGCCGGCGGGGTGGTCCTGCGTCCCCACCTGGTGTACGGGGAGGGCGACGTCTGGGTCGGGCCCGGTCTGGCCCGGGTGCTGCGCGAGCTGCCGGGCACGGTGGCGGGCTGGTCCGCGCGGATGTCGATGATCGCCGTCACGGACCTCGCCCGGGCGCTGGTGGGCGCCGCGTTCGCGCCCGACCCGGCGCTGTCCGCGTCCGTCTACCATGCGGCGCATCCGGAGCCGGTCACCGCGCACGGCGCCCTGCGCGCGGTCGCCGCCTGCGCCGGGATTCCCTGGCCGCGGCGGGATCTCACGGTACGGCGGGCACGGGGACTGCTGGCCGGGAACGACGTCCTGTCGGGCATCGTCGACCTGCTGACGACCGATCACCTCTTCGAGTCCGGCACCCTATGGTCGGACCTGCGGGAGGCCCCGGGCCATCCCTTCGCCACCGGTTTCCGGCGCGCCGTGCCCTGGTACCGCTCGACGCTGCCGCCCGCCGGACGTTCGTGACCGGCGCCCCCGGCGGTCCCGTGACCGGCGGGGGCCCGGAACCACGAAGCGCCTGCCCGGACCCCGCGCTTCGGGGGCCGTGGTGCCTGGTGCTCCGCCCTCTGCCCGCCGTTGTGCGGGCGGCGGGCGGGCCCGTGCAGGGGCGGTCCGGCCGGGGGTACGGTCGTGGCGCGCCGGCGCCCGGAGCAGTGATCAACGCGGCAGTGGCCGGCGTGGCGGTGACGTGACCGGCGCGGCGTGGACAGGGGTGCCGCGAGGCACGGTACGGCGTGCGGACAGGCGCGCGGGTACGGGTACGGGTACGGACGAGTACGGGAGGCGGCCGGGATGACCGGAGCGACGGCGGGGGCGGGCACGGAGAGGACGACCGGGGTGGTGCCGACGGTCCGTGGGGGCGTGCGTGCGTCCTCGGAGGGCGCGGAGGGCGCGGAGGGCGCGGAGGGCGCGGAAGGCGCGGAGGGCGCGGCCGGGGGCGGGCGGATGCCGGTCGTTCCTGGGTTCGCGTCGTGGCCCGCCGGCGGCTCGCCCAAGGCGGAGGGCAAGGCGCTGCGCAGGCGCGTTCCGCGGTCCGCGCACGCCGCACTCGACCTCGGCGCCGCCCGGCCGGACGCGGTGAGCGCCGTCGAGCAGTCCAACCGCGGCCGGATACCGGGGCTCGCCCCGATCCGGGCCGGGCGGATGGCGGCCACGCCGTTCGCCTTTCTGCGCGGGTCGGCCGGCCTGATGGCGTACGACCTGGCGCGCACGCCGGTGACCGGGATCGGCGCCCAACTCTGCGGTGACGCGCACGCCGCCAACTTCGGCCTCTACGGCGACGCCCGCGGCGGTCTGGTCATCGACCTGAACGACTTCGACGAGACCGTCCACGGCCCCTGGGAGTGGGACCTCAAGAGGCTCGCCGCCTCGCTCGTCCTCGCGGGCCGGGAGGCGGGCGCCGACGAGGACACCTGCCGCGAGGCCGCGCACGACGCGGCGGGGGCCTACCGGCGCACCATGCGGCTGCTGGCGAAGCTCCCCGTGCTGGACGCCTGGAACGCCATCGCGGACGAGGAACTGGTCTCCCACGCCGACGCCCACGACCTGCTCGGCACCCTTGAGCGGGTGTCCGGGAAGGCGCGGGCCAACACCAGCGGGCGCTTCGCGGCGAAGTCCACCGAGCCCACCGAGGACGGCGGGCGGCGGTTCGTGGCCGCGGAGCCCGTGCTGCGCCGGGTGGCGGACGCCGAGGCGGCGGCGGTCTCGGGCGCCCTGGAGGCGTACCTGGGCACGCTCTCCGAGGACCGGCTGCCACTGCTGGCCCGGTACGCGGTGCACGACGTGGCCTTCCGGGTGGTCGGCACGGGCAGCGTGGGCACCCGGTCGTACGTCGTGCTGCTCCTGGACCACCGGGGCGAGCCGCTCGTGCTCCAGGTCAAGGAGGCCCGGCCCTCCGCGCTGCTGCCCCACCTGGCGACCGCCGGATTCGACGCCCCCGAGGCCGCGCACGAGGGCCGCCGGGTCGTCATGGGGCAGAAGCGGATGCAGGTGGTCAGCGACATCCTGCTGGGCTGGACGTCGGTCGGCGGACGGCCCTTCCAGGTGCGGCAGTTCCGCAACCGCAAGGGCAGCGTCGACGCCACCGCCCTGGCCGCCGACCAGCTGGACGATTACGGCCGCATGACCGGCGCCCTGCTGGCCCGGGCGCACGCGCACAGCGCCGACCCGCGGACCGTCGCGGGCTACTGCGGGAAGAACGACGAACTGGACGAGGCGGTGGCCGCCTTCGCCGTCGCCTACGCCGACCGCACGGAAGCGGACCACGCGGAGCTGGTGGGCGCCGTGCGCACGGGGCGGGTCGCGGCCGAACTCGGGGTATGAGGGGAGTGCGGGCCGTGCCGGTGACCGTCTGCGGCACGGTCCGCCGGACAGGCCCTAGGCTGGTCGGGTGACGACGCCGGAAGCTGAGCCCGAGCAGGGGGGTGCGCCGCGTCCCGAGGAACGGCTGGAACAGGCCGTACGGGCCGCCGAGCAGGCACTCATCGAGTACGAGATCGCGTTGGAGACCTTCCGCGTGGAGGTCGAGAACTTCTCGCGGCTGCACGAACAACGGCTCGGCCCGGTGTACGCCCGGCTGGAAGAGCTCGAGGCGCAGATCCTGGAGGCCAGGGCGGCCCGCACGGGCGAGGCCGAGGACCTGCGGCGGGCCGACGAGGCGCGGGCCCGGCTGATGCCGATCCCCGGGGTCGAGGAGCTGCTGAACGGCTGGATGGACGGGGACGGCCTGTTCCCGGAGGCCACGGCCATGCTCACGGACCAGGCGGTACGGCCCCCGCAGCGGGTCCGGCCGAGCGAGGAGGCCCGCAAGCTCTACCGCGAGCTGGCCCGCAAGGCCCACCCCGACCTGGCGCAGGAGGAGGACGAGCGGGTCCGGCGTGAGGAGTTCATCACCCGCGTCAACGCCGCCTACGCCCGCGGTGACGAGGCGGAACTGCGCGAGCTGGCCGAGGAGTGGGCCGCCGGGCCGGTGCCGGAGCGGCGTCCGAGCCGCGGCGAGGAGCTGTACGTCCGGCTCGAATGGCTCGACCGGCGCAAGGAGATGCTCACCCTGCTCGCCAAGGAGCTGGAGGAGAGCGCGATCGGCGCCATGCTCCGGCTGGCCCCGGACGACCCCGACCGGCTGCTGGAGGAGATCGCCGAGCAGCTGGCGGCCCAGGTGCGCGAGCGGGAGGCGGAGCTGGCGGGGGTGCTCGGGCAGGACTGAGCCGGGTGGCGGCTCGGGTAGCGTCTGGGGCATGAGTTTCGGAGCTGGTGTACCCACGGTCGGGGTCGAGGACCTCAAGGACGGCGACTTCCTGCTGGATGTCCGCGAGGACGACGAGTGGCAGGCGGGTCATGCCGCCGGGGCGCTGCACATTCCCCTCAGCGAGTTCGTGGCCCGCTACGGCGAGCTGACCGAGGCCGCGCCGCAGGACGGCCGTGTCCACGTGCTCTGCCGCGTCGGCGGGCGCTCGGCCCAGGTCACGATGTACCTGGTCCAGCAGGGCGTCGACGCCGTGAACGTCGACGGCGGCATGCAGGAGTGGGCCGCGGCCGGGCGTCCCGTGGTGGACGAGAAGGGCGAGCCGGGACACGTTCTCTAGGCTGTCCCCCCGATGTGGTGACGGCCACGGTGCGGCCGGTCCGCCGGGGGCTGTGCGGGCGGCCGGTCCTGAGTACCGTTCCCGTTCGAACGCTGCCGAGCAGCCGCGCGGGTGGCGCGTGAGCGCCCGTGGCGGGGCGGGCGGATGGACGGATCGGGACCGAACGGGGCGGAATGGACGCGTACGACAAGGGCTTGGACGCCCGGCGGGGGCCGGACGGACCGGACGGGCCGGACAGGCCGGACGGCGAAGCGGACCCGGGGGAAACGGCCGGATCGGCGGGGACCGCGCAGCCGGCCACGGCATCGGAGGCGGCGGTTGGGTCGTCCGGAGCGGTCGGGTCGTCTGGGGCGGTGGGGTCGTCTGGGGCGGTCGGATCGTCCCGAGCGGTTGGGTCGTCTGGGGCGGTCGGGTCGTCCGGAGCGGTTGGGTCGTCTGGGGCGGTGGGGTCGTCTGGGGCGGTCGGATCGTCCCGAGCGGTTGGGTCGTCTGGGGCGGTCGGATCGTCCGGAGCGGTTGGGTCGTCTGGGGCGGTCGGATCGTCCGGAGCGGTTGGGTCGTCTGGGGCGGTTGGGTCGTCGGGAGCGGTCGGGGCGTCCGAGTGCGCTGTGGCCGCTGCTTCGGGGGCCACCGGGGCCACCGGGGAAACTGGGGCCACCGGGGCCTCCGGTGCCGTACATCTCGCCGTGCCCCCCGAGCCCGAGCCCCGTATCGGTGTCGCCGCGCCCCCCGAGCGCGAGCCCCGTATCGGTGTCGCCGCGCTCTCCCCGCGCTACCAGGTCGGTGCCGTGGTCGCCCTCGCGGTGGTCGCGATCGCCGTCTGCGCCCACATAGGCCTGGTGTTCCTGCACGTGGCCCCGTCCAACACCCTCACCAAGCAGCACGGCTCCGCGGTGGACGAGTGGGTCTTCCCGGAGTTCGAACAGAACTGGAAGCTCTTCGCGCCCAACCCGCTCCAGCAGAACATCTCCGTCCAGGTCCGCGCGGAGGTGAGCACGGCGGACGGCTCCATACGGACGACCGGCTGGTACGACCTGTCCGCCGAGGACGGCCGGGCCATCGACGGCAATCCGCTGCCGAGCCACACCCAGCAGAACGAACTGCGCCGGGCCTGGGACTTCTTCGTCGCCACCCATGACTCCGACGACCGCCCGGTGGGTCTGAGGGGCACCCTCTCCGAGACGTATCTGCGGCGCATCGCGGTCCTGCGTCTGGACCGCGACGACGCCGCCGGACCCGGCGGTGTCGTCGAGCGTGTCCAGTACCGTTCCCGGACCACCAACGTGGAGCCGCCCCCGTGGAGCGGTGAGCAGGTCTCCGACCGGCCGACCCTTCGCGAGCTGCCCTGGTGGCCCGTGTCCGCGGGCGGCGAGGACGAGAAGGCCGGGAAGGAAGGGAGCGCCGCGTGAACGGCATCGCCCTCTCGGTCTCCCGCGGGATCGTCCGCGTCACCGGTACCGCGCTCGGCCCGTATCAGACCGCCGTGGTCCGCATCGGCTTCAGCGCCACCTGGCTGCTCTTCCTGCTGCGTGAACTGCCCCACCGGAACGAGCTGTACGGCCCGGACGGGCCCTGGGGCCACGACCTCGCCGAGCAGCTGATCGCGGACAACGGCGCCTTCACGGCGCTGATGTGGTCGGACGGGCGGACCTGGTTCGAGATCGTCTACGCGCTGGCCGTCCTGGGCAGCGTGCTGCTCCTGCTGGGCTGGCGCACCCGGACCGTGTCCGTGCTGTTCATGGTCGGCGTGCTCTCGCTGCAGAACCGCAGCGTCTTCATGGGGGACGGCGGCGACAACGTCCTGCACCTGATGAGCATCTACCTGGTCCTCACACGGTGCGGCCGGGTGTGGTCGCTGGACGCGCGGCGCGCCCGGCGCACGGCGGCGGCACGCGCGCGTGGTGAGCGTGTCGTGGACCGGGTCGGTCCGGTGCTGTGGTGCGCGTCCGGGTTCGCGCTGCTCACGGTGACGCTGGCGGGCGGTCTCGGCGGCGACCGGTTCGTTCCGGCGCTGCTGTGGGCGGTGTGGGTCTCGCTCGGCCTGTGGTGGGCCGTCGGGCGGGGCGCGGAGGGCGGTCAGCCGCGGATCCTGCTGGACGTGGTCACCAACATCGTGCACAACGGCGCGCTGGTCGTGATCATGGCCGAGGCCTGTCTGATCTACGCGACCGCCGGCTGGTACAAGATCCAGGGTTCGCGCTGGCAGGACGGCACGGCCGTCTACTACCCGCTGCACCTGGACTACTTCTCGCCCTGGCCCGCGCTCTCCGACGCGCTGGCAGGCAACGGCACGATGGTCATGCTGATCACCTACGGGACGGTCGCCGTGCAGGTCGCCTTCCCGTTCACGCTGTTCAACCGGCGGGTCAAGAACGTACTGCTGGCCGTGATGATGACCGAGCACGCGGTGATCGCCGTGACGCTCGGGCTGCCGTTCTTCTCGCTGGCGATGATCGCCGCCGACGCGGTCTTCCTGCCGACCTCGTTCCTTGGCCGGCTGGGCGGCTGGGCGGCACGCGTGCGCGGCCGGCCGTCCGGCCGGTGGCCGACGGTGGCGCCGGCCGGGTCCGGGGAGGGACGTGCGACGGTGGTGCCGGGGCCCCGGGCGCGGAAGGGCGACGGGACCCGGGCGGGCGCGGCGGGCGAGAGGGACACCGAGCACCCGCCCGTAGGCTTCCGGGCATGACCGATCCCGGCCCCGAACCCGGCCCCGCCGCCACTCCGCCGGCCGCCTGGCACCGGCACGCCGGCCGGTGCGTGCTGCTGGACGGCTTCCACGCCCTCAAGCACGCGCTGCGCTTCGGCGCCGAGGTGCCGGTGGCCGTCACCGGTGACCGGGAGGGCGCCCTGGCTCTCGCCGACGAGCTGGCGCCCGACGTGCGCGAGACGCTGGCGGGTCTGCTGACCGAGGTGTCGCACGAGGCGTACGCGTCGCTCGTCGCGCGGCCGCACCCCACCGCGGTGGCCGCCCTGGCCGTACGGCCACGCCGGGCGGCCGGTCTCGAGGCGCTGGCGCGCATGCCCCGCAGCGCCCCCGTCGTCGTCCTCGACCAGCCGCGCAACCTCGGCAACGCCGGGGCGGTGATCCGGCTGGCCGCCGGCTTCGGGGCGACCGGCGTGGTCACCACCGGCACGCTCGACCCCTGGCACCCCACGGTGGTGCGCGGCGGGGCGGGGCTGCACTTCGCGACCGTGGTGGAGCGGCTGGAGGTCGCCCAGCTGCCGCCGGGGCCGGTGTTCGCGCTGGATCCGGAGGGCGAGGACATCCGCGGGGCGAAGCTGCCGGACGACGCGCTGCTCGCGTTCGGATCCGAGCGCAGCGGACTGTCGCGGGAGCTGCGCGCGCGGGCCGACCACTTGGTGGCCCTGCCGATGCGGCCCCAGGTCTCCAGCTACAACCTCGCGACCAGTGTGGCCATGACGCTGTACCACTGGAGCGCCACCGGGGGCGCACCGCACGTGCCCCTGGGCGGGCCCTAGCTAGATCCTGTCGTCGCGGGGCAGACGGGACTTCGACGACAGGACCTAGGCGGGCCGACGCACCTCGACCACCCGGAAGCGGTTCGCGACGAACGCGCCGTCGCACAGGGCCGCGTTGGCCGCGGGGTTGCCGCCCGAGCCGTGGAAGTCGGAGAAGGCGGCCGTCTGGTTGACGTACACCCCGCCGGTGAGGTTGAGGGAGAGCTGGGCCGCCTCTTCCAGACAGACCTCCCGCACGGCCTCCTCGACCTCCGCGTCGGTCGTGTGGGCGCCCACCGTCATCGCGCCCTTCTCGCGGATGCTGTGGCGCAGCAGCTCCACCGCGTGGGCGGCGGAGTCGACGGCGACGGCGAAGGAGACGGGGCCGAAGCACTCGCTGGTGTAGGCGGCCTCGTCCCCGGGCTTGGCGCCGTCCAGCTTGACGATCACCGGGGTCCGCACGACCGCGTCCGGGAAGTCCGGGTTGGTCACCTCGCGGGAGGCGAGGGCGACCTCGCCGAGCCCGGCGGCGGCCTCCAGGCGGGCCTTGACGTCCGGGTTGACGATCGCTCCGAGCAGGGCGACCGCACGTGCGTCGTCCCCGAGGAGGCCGTCGACGGCACGGGCCAGGTCGGCGGTCACCTCGTCGTAGGTCCTGTCGCCCTGGTCGGTGCGGATGCCGTCGCGGGGGATCAGCAGGTTCTGCGGGGTGGTGCACATCTGGCCGCTGTACAGGGACAGGGAGAAGGCCAGGTTGGCGAGCATGCCCTGGTAGTCGTCGGTCGACTCCACGATCACCGAGTTGACGCCGGCCTTCTCGGTGAAGACCTGGGCCTGGCGGGCGTTGGCCTCCAGCCAGTCGCCGAACGAGGTGGAGCCGGTGTAGTCGATGATCCGGATCTCGGGGCGGGTCGCCAGGGTCTTGGCGATGCCCTCGCCGGGGCGCTCGGCGGCCAGCGCGACCAGGTTCGCGTCGAAGCCGGCCTCGGCGAGGACTTCGCGGGCGACCCGGACGGTCAGCGCGAGCGGCAGCACCGCGCGCGGGTGGGGCTTGACCAGGACGGCGTTGCCGGTGGCGAGGGAGGCGAAGAGACCCGGGTAGCCGTTCCACGTCGGGAAGGTGTTGCAGCCGATGACCAGGCCGATGCCCCTGGGGACCGGGGTGAACCGCTTGGTGAGCGCGAGCGGGTCGCGCTTGCCCTGCGGCTTGGTCCACTCCGCCGTGTCGGGGGTGCGGGACTGCTCCACGTACGCGTAGGCCACGGCCTCCATGCCGCGGTCCTGGGCGTGCGGGCCGCCGGCCTGGAAGGCCATCATGAAGGCCTGGCCGGAGGTGTGCATGACCGCCTGCGCGAACTCCATCGTCCGGTCGGCGATCCGCCCGAGGATCTCCAGGCAGACCATCGCGCGCAGCTCCGCGCCCGCGTCCCGCCACGCCTTCTGGCCCCTCTTCATGGCGGGCAGCAGCGCGTCGAGGTCCGCGTGCGGGTATTCCACGCCCAGCTCGACGCCGTACGGGGAGACCTCGCCGCCCACCCAGGCGTCGGTGCCGGGCTGGCCGAGGTCGAGACGGGTGCCGAGCAGGGCGTCGAAGGCGGCCTTGCCCGCCGCCATGTCCAGGCTGCCGTTCTCCCCGTAGGCCTTGGGGTGCTCGGGGTGGGGGGACCAGTACGCGCGCGTGCGGATCGTCTCCAGCGCCAGGTCCAGGGTCGGCCGGTGCTGGGCGATCAGCTGGTGTGCGGTGAGTTCGGCGGCCATGGGGACCAACTCCTCGTCTCCCACGGACTCGCCGTCGACTCCGCGTCGAATCCGTGGACCTGGGGGAAACCTGGGCAGAAAGATACGAAAGTGGGGCGCGAAGCGCCTCGTTCCGGATGTGGTGGGCGACGGATGGGCGGACACGGCTAGAGTAACCGAACGATCGGTCGGTACAAGGGGGACCGTCGCATCTGTGGAAAACCCCGTGCGGGAGGATCGCGCACATGACAGCACTCGACCTCAGCAGCCCCGTGGCCGTCGTCGGCACCGGCACCATGGGCCAGGGCATCGCCCAGGTGGCGCTGGTCGCGGGCCACCCCGTACGGCTGTACGACGCCGTCGCCGGACGGGCCCGGGAAGCGGCCGACGCGATCGGTGCCCGGCTCGACCGGCTCGTCGAGAAGGAACGCCTCACCGGCGCCGAACGGGACGCCGCCCGCGCCCGGCTCACGCCCGCCGAGAGCCTCGCCGGCCTGGCCGGCTGCGCGGTCGTCGTCGAGGCGGTCGTGGAGCGGCTGGACGTCAAGCGGGAGCTGTTCCGCGCCCTGGAGGACGTCGTCGGCGACGACTGCCTCCTCGCCACCAACACCTCCTCCCTGTCCGTCACCGCTGTCGGCGGCGCGCTGCGCGACCCCGGCCGCCTCGTCGGCCTGCACTTCTTCAACCCCGCGCCGCTGCTGCCGCTGGTGGAGGTGGTCTCCGGGTTCGCCACCGACGCCGCGTCGGCCACGCGCGCGTCCGGGATAGCCCGCGCCTGGGGCAAGACCCCGGTCGCCTGCGCCGACACGCCCGGCTTCATCGTCAACCGCGTCGCCCGGCCCTTCTACGCCGAGGCCTTCGCGGTCTTCGAGGACCAGGGTGCCGACCCGGCCACCATCGACGCCGTGCTGCGCGAGTCGGGCGGCTTCAAGATGGGCGCCTTCGAGCTGACCGACCTCATCGGGCAGGACGTCAACGAGTCCGTCACGCACTCCGTGTGGCAGGCGTTCTTCCAGGACGCGCGCTTCACGCCGTCCCTGGCCCAGCGCCGCCTGGTCGAGTCCGGCCGGCTCGGCCGCAAGAGCGGACAGGGCTGGTACGACTACCGGCCGGGCGCCGTGCGGCCCGAGCCGCAGACCGCCGAGCCGGCCGAGGCGCCCGCGTACGTCGTGGCCGAGGGGGACCTGGGCCCGGCGGGTGAACTGCTCGCGCTGATCCGCGAGGCGGGCATCGAGGTCCGCGCGGAGGGCCGCTCCGACGAGGCGAGGCTCGTCCTGCCGGGCGGCGGAACGCTGTGCCTCGCCGACGGGCGGACGTCCGCGCCGTTCCGGAACGTCGTCCGGTTCGACCTCGCCCTGGACTACCGCAGGGCCACCCGTGTCGCCCTGGCCGCGTCGGAGGGCGTCTCCCCGGGGGTTCTCGCCGAGGCCACCGGTCTGTTCCAGGCACTCGGCAAGAAGGTGAGTGTGATCGGTGACGTCCCCGGCATGATCGTGGCCCGGACGGTCGCGCGGATGATCGATCTGGCCTTCGACGCCGTCGCCAAGGGCGTGGCCACGCGGGAGGACATCGACACGGCGATGCGCCTGGGCGTGAACTACCCTCTCGGGCCCTTCGAATGGAGCCGTCGGCTCGGTGGCGCCTGGGCCCGCTCCCTGCTCGCCGCAGTGGACGAGGGGGACCCGTCCGGGCGCTACGCTCCGTCCCTCGCGCTCCACCGCCACGCCTGTGCTTCCGAGGGCTGGGAGGACTTCCCCTCATGACCACCCCCAAGCGCGACACGTACACGCCCGAGACGCTGCTGTCCGTCGCCGTGCAGGTCTTCATCGAGCGCGGCT
Source organism: Streptomyces sp. NPDC048392 (assembly GCF_043200575.1). Taxonomy (NCBI): domain Bacteria; kingdom Bacillati; phylum Actinomycetota; class Actinomycetes; order Kitasatosporales; family Streptomycetaceae; genus Streptomyces; species Streptomyces sp. NPDC048392. Next base: position 212,849 of record NZ_JBICYB010000009.1, on the reverse strand, counting down.
ACGACGGCACCTCCATGGAGCACCTGTCCAAGGCGGCGGGAATCTCCAAGTCCTCCATCTACCACCACGTCACCGGCAAGGAGGAGCTGCTGCGCCGGGCCGTGAGCCGGGCCCTGGACGAGCTGTTCGGGATCCTCGACGAGGAGCACGCGCGCGTGGGGTCCGCCGCCGAGCGGCTGGAGTACGTCGTGCGGCGCATGGTCGAGGTGCTCATGGCCGAACTGCCCTACGTGACCCTGCTGCTGCGGGTGCGCGGCAACACCGGCACCGAGCGGTGGGCGCTGGAGCGGCGGCGCGAGTTCGACCACCGGGTCGCCGCCCTGCTCAAGGACGCGGCGGCCGAGGGGGACGTGCGCGCGGACGTGGAGGTGCGGCTCGCGACGCGCCTGGTCTTCGGCATGATCAACTCGATCGTCGAGTGGTACCGCCCGGACGGTCCCGACGGCCGGGGCGGCACGGGCGAGCGCGAGGTGGCCGAGGCGGTGGCGCGGCTGGTGTTCGGCGGGCTGCGCAAGGCGTCCTGAGCCGCTCGCGGCGGGCACGGGCACGGGCGCGGGCGCGTACGGGGACGGCCGCGGGCCGGGCGGCCGGCCCCGCCGGTCAGCTCTGGGGTTCGAGGTCCTCCGTCTCGAAGACCAGCAGGGTGCGGGTGCTGAGCACCTCCGGGATGGCCTGGAGGCGGCTGAGCACCAGCTCGCGCAGGGCCCGGTTGTCCGGGGTGTGGACCAGCAGCAGGACATCGAAGTCGCCGCCCACCAGGGCGATGTGCGAGGCCCCGGGCAGCTGCCGCAGCTGGGCGCGGACCGTGCGCCAGGAGTTCTGGACGATCTTCAGGGTGATGTACGCCGAGGTGCCGTGTCCGGCGCGTTCATGGTCGACGCGGGCGCCGAAACCGCGGATGACGCCGTCCTCGACGAGCCGGTTGATGCGCGCGTAGGCGTTCGCGCGCGAGACGTGCACCCGCTCCGCGACCGACCTTATGGAGGCGCGGCCGTCCGCCTGGAGCATGCGCAGGATGTCCTGATCGATGGCGTCCAGCGGGCGCGGGGACGGCGGGGCGCCGGCCTCGTCCGTGCCGCCCGGCTCGGGGCGATCGGCCATTTGTTCAGATGCCACGTGCCCCCGCCTTCCCCTCATGGACGTACTGCGTCCATCTCAGGCTGTGGAGAACCGTTTGTCCACAGCCTGGGGCCGCCTGTAGCCAAAATGTGCCGACGACCGAACAATCGGTAGGTGAGGCCCGTCACACCCGTGGCGAGCCCGAAGCCGCTCCCACGAGGAGGTGCCGTCATGACGGTCATGGAGCAGCGGGGCGCGTACCGGCCCACACCGCCGCCCGCCTGGCAGCCCCGTACCGACCCCGCGCCGCTGCTGCCCGACGCGGAGCCGTACCGCGTCCTCGGCACGAAGGCCGCGGACCGCGCCGACGCCGAGCTGCTGCGCACGCTGTACGACCGGCTGGTGCGCGGCCGCCGCTACAACGCGCAGGCCACGGCACTGACCAAGCAGGGCCGGCTGGCCGTCTACCCGTCCAGCACCGGCCAGGAGGCGTGCGAGATCGCCGCCGCGCTGGCCATCGAGGAGCGGGACTGGCTCTTCCCCAGCTACCGCGACACCCTCGCCGTCGTCTCGCGCGGCGTCGACCCCGTCGAGGCCCTCACCCTGCTGCGGGGCGACTGGCACACCGGTTACGACCCCTACGAGCACCGGGTCGCCCCGCTGTCCACGCCGCTCGCCACCCAGCTGCCGCACGCGGTCGGTCTCGCCCACGCCGCCCGCCTCAAGGGCGACGACGTGGTCGCGCTGGCCATGGTCGGCGACGGCGGCACCAGCGAGGGCGACTTCCACGAGGCGCTGAACTTCGCCGCCGTCTGGCAGGCCCCGGTCGTCTTCCTCGTCCAGAACAACGGCTTCGCGATCTCCGTCCCGCTCGCCAAGCAGACCGCCGCCCCGTCGCTGGCCCACAAGGCCGTCGGCTACGGGATGCCCGGCCGCCTGGTCGACGGCAACGACGCCGCCGCGGTGCACGAGGTCCTGTCCGACGCCGTGCGGCACGCGCGCGCGGGCGGCGGTCCCACGCTGGTGGAGGCGGTGACGTACCGCGTCGACGCGCACACCAACGCCGACGACGCGACCCGCTACCGCGGCGACGCCGAGGTGGAGGCCTGGCGCCGGCACGACCCGGTCGAGCTGCTGGAGCGGGAGCTGACCGAGCGCGGCCTGCTCGACGAGAACGGCATCCGCGCCGCCCGCGAGGACGCCGAGACCATGGCCGCCGACCTGCGCGCACGCATGAACGAGGACCCGGAGTCGGACCCCCTGGAGCTGTTCGCCCACGTCTACGCCGAGCCCACGCCGCAACTGCGCGAGCAGCGGGACCGGCTGCGCGCGGAGCTGGCGGCCGAGGCCGAGTCCGCACCACAGGAAGGCGGACACCGATGACCACCGTCGCCGTCAAGCCGGCCACCATGGCGCAGGCCCTCACCCGCGCGCTGCGCGACGCCATGGCCGCCGACCCGGGCGTGCACGTCCTCGGCGAGGACGTGGGCACTCTCGGCGGCGTCTTCCGGGTCACCGACGGGCTCGCGAGGGAGTTCGGCGAGGACCGGTGCACGGACACCCCGCTCGCCGAGGCCGGCATCCTCGGCACGGCCGTGGGCATGGCGATGTACGGGCTGCGGCCGGTCGTCGAGATGCAGTTCGACGCCTTCGCGTACCCGGCGTTCGAGCAGGTCGTCAGCCATGTCACCAAGATGCGCAACCGCACGCGCGGCAAGATGCCCCTGCCCCTGACCATCCGTATTCCCTACGGCGGCGGCATCGGCGGCGTCGAGCACCACAGCGACTCGTCCGAGGCGTACTACATGGCGACTCCGGGGCTCCATGTCGTCACGCCCGCGACGGTCGCCGACGCCTACGGGCTGCTGCGCGCGTCCATCGCCTCCGACGACCCGGTGGTCTTCCTCGAACCCAAGCGGCTGTACTGGTCGAAGGACACCTGGAACCCGGAGGAGCCGGCACCCGTTGACCCGGTGGGCCGCGCGGTGGTGCGGCGCTCCGGCCGGAGCGCCACGCTCATCACGTACGGGCCGTCGCTGGCCGTCTGCATGGAGGCGGCCGAGGCGGCCCGGGCCGAGGGCTGGGACCTCGAAGTCGTCGATCTGCGCTCCCTGGTGCCGTTCGACGACGAGACGGTGTGCGCTTCGGTACGGCGGACGGGACGCGCGGTCGTCGTCCACGAGTCGGGCTCCTTCGGGGGCCCGGGCGGGGAGATCGCCGCCAGGGTCACGGAGCGCTGCTTCCACCACCTGGAGGCGCCGGTGCTGCGCGTGGCCGGGTTCGACATCCCGTACCCGCCGCCGATGCTGGAGCGTCACCACCTGCCCGGTGTGGACCGGATTCTGGACGCCGTGGGGCGCCTGCAGTGGGAGGCCGAAAGCTGATGGCACACGCTTTGGACGGGCACAGCCTGGAGTTCAAGCTCCCCGACCTCGGTGAGGGGCTCACCGAGGCGGAGATCGTGCGCTGGCTGGTCGAGGTCGGTGACGTGGTCGCCGTCGACCAGCCGGTCGTCGAGGTCGAGACGGCCAAGGCGATGGTCGAGGTGCCCTGCCCCTACGGCGGTGTGGTCACCGCCCGCTTCGGCGAGGAGGGCACGGAGCTGCCAGTCGGGGCGCCGCTGGTGACCGTGGCGGTGGGTGAGGCGGAGGCAGCCGCCGAGGACCCGGCACGGGACCCGGGCGGCGGTGGCGCCGACATGCCCGCCGCGGACGTGAAGGCGGAGGGTTCCGGCAACGTCCTGGTCGGTTACGGCACCTCCGAGGCACCGGCGCGGCGACGCAGGGTGCGGCCCGGCCGGCAGGAGGCCGTCGGCGCGTCCGGGCCGGTGGACGGCCGGGTCCGCGCCGCAGGGCCGGTGGACGGCCCGGTCCCCGTCATCTCCCCGCTGGTGCGCAGGCTGGCCCGGCAGAACGACCTGGACCTGCGCGAGCTGACCGGCTCCGGCCCGGACGGGCTGATTCTGCGGGCGGACGTGGAGTACGCGCTGCGTGCCGCCGCCGCGCGGGGCGGCCGTACGGCGGACCAGGAGGCCGGGGCCGGCCGGGTACCGGCGGCCGCGTCCCCCGCCGCACGCTCCGACGGCATCCGCACGCCCCTCAAGGGCGTCCGGGGCGCCGTCGCCGACAAGCTCTCCCGCAGCCGGCGCGAGATCCCGGACGCGACCTGCTGGGTGGACGCCGACGCGACCGAGCTGATGCGGGCGCGCACCGCGATGAACGCCTCCGGCGGGCCCAGGATCTCCCTGGTCGCCCTGCTGGCCCGGATCTGCACGGCCGCCCTGGCCCGCTTCCCGGACCTGAACTCGACGGTCGACACGGAGGCCCGGGAGATCGTCCGGCTCGAACAGGTCCACCTCGGCTTCGCCGCCCAGACGGACCGGGGCCTGGTCGTGCCGGTCGTCCGGGACGCGCACACGCGCGACGCCGAGTCGCTCACCGCCGAGTTCGCCCGGCTGACCGAGGCGGGCCGCGCCGGGCGGCTCACCCCGGGCGAGCTGACCGGCGGCACCTTCACGCTGAACAACTACGGCGTGTTCGGCGTCGACGGCTCCACGCCGATCATCAACCACCCCGAGGCGGCCATGCTCGGCGTCGGCCGCGTCGTTCCCAAGCCGTGGGTGCACGAGGGCGAGCTGGCGGTGCGTCAGGTCGTGCAGCTGTCGCTCACCTTCGACCACCGGGTGTGCGACGGCGGTACGGCGGGCGGTTTCCTGCGGTACGTGGCGGACTGCGTGGAGCAGCCGGCGGTGCTGTTGAGGACCCTGTGACAGGCGTGACGGCGCGCACGGGGTGACGGTCTGTCCGCGTCCGCCAGGATCGCGCGGGTCCCCCGCGTTCCCTGTGATCGGGCAGGGCCCCATACTCGGGGGGTGACCGCGTACGAGCCCCTCGGCGACCCAGGCGCCGGCACCGATCCCGCGCCGGGTTCCGACGCCGGGCCGGACCGGGGGCCCGCGCCGGGTTCCGACGCCGCCGGGTACGACGCCGTCGTACTCGCCGGGGGCGCCGCCCGGCGGCTCGGGGGCGCGGACAAACCCGGGTTGCGGGTGGGCGGGCGCGCGCTCCTCGACCGGGTGCTCGCCGCCTGCGCCGGAGCGCGGACCACCGTCGTCGTCGCCGGTCCCCGGCCCACCGCGCGCCCGGTGACCTGGGCGCGCGAGGACCCGCCCGGAGGTGGACCGCTCGCCGCCCTCGCCGCCGGACTGCGGCACACCACGGCGGAGCACGTCGTGGTGCTCTCCGCCGACCTCCCGTTCCTGGCCGGACCGGCCGTCCGGCGGCTGCTGTCGGCTCTGGCCGCGGGCGACGCCGACGGGGTGCTGCTCACCGACGCCGACGGCCGCGACCAGCCCCTCGTCGCCGCCTACCGCGCGCCCGCCCTGCGCCGCGAACTGGCCGCGCTCGCCGAGGACCGGGGAGCGCGGGCGGACCAGGAGGAGCGGACAGGCGGCAGGAAACAGACAGGCGGCAGGGAGCAGTCAGGCCGCGGAGAGCAGTCAGGCCGCGGAGAGCGGGCCGGGCACGGCAGGCGGGGAGAACAGGGCGGGCGGGGAGACCGTGCGGGCCTCGCCGGGCTGCCGCTGCGCCGTCTGACCCGAGCCCTCCGTCTCACTCGCGTCCCCGACGCCGTCGCCTCCTTCGACTGCGACACCTGGGACGACATCGCCACCGCAAGGGCACGCATCAGGGAGCATGGTCACGTGTTGGATGAATGGATTTCCGCAGCCAAGGACGAGTTGGGCATCGATCTGGACGTCGACACCGGCGTTCTGCTCGATCTCGCGCGCGACGCCGCCCACGGGGTGGCCAGGCCGGCGGCCCCGCTGACCACCTTCCTCGTGGGCTACGCGGCCGGGCGGGCCGGGGGAGGTCCCGAGGCCGTCGCCGAGACCGCCCGCAAGGCGACGGCCCTCGCCCTGCGCTGGGCGCAGGAGGCAGCCGACGCCGACCGCGCGAAGGGCGGGCCCGGCGCCACCCCCGACACCCGCCCGGACGCGTGATGACCTCCCCCGGCACCCGGGCCGACGAGGATGCGGAAGACCTCGACGTCGAGGAGGCACTCGCCCTAGTGCAGGAGAACCCCGGCCCTCCCCACGGCAGGACCGGCCACGGTGCGACGCCCGCCCCCGCACCGCACGACGGCCGCCACGGCGCCCCGCACCAGCGTGCGACTCCCTGGCCCGAGGCCCGGACGGCCGCCGAGCGTGCGGCCCGCGCCGCTGCCCGTGCCGTGTGCCGCACGCCCGTCTCCGTGCCCCTCGACGCGGCCCTCGGCCTCACCCTGGCCGCGCCCCTGGCCGCCCTCACCGACCTGCCCTCCTTCGACACCTCCGCGATGGACGGCTGGGTGGTCGCCGGCCCGGGCCCCTGGGCGGTGCGCGACGAGGGCGTCCTGGCCGGGCACGCGGAACCGGCGTCCCTCACCGACGGCGAGGCCGTCCGTATCGCCACCGGCGCCCGCGTCCCGCTCGACGCCACCGCCGTACTGCGCACCGAGCACGGCCGCACCGACGAACACAGCCGCCTGCACCCCGCCCGCGAGGTCGTCCACGGCCAGGACATCCGCCCCCGCGGACAGGAGTGCCGCCGCGGCGACCAGCTGCTGTCCGTGGGCACCCTCGCGACCCCGGCCGTACTGGGACTCGCGGCGGCCGCCGGATACGACACCCTGACGGCGGTCCCCCGCCCCCGCGTCGACGTCCTCGTCCTCGGCGACGAACTGCTCACCGCGGGCCTCCCGCACGACGGCCTCATCCGGGACGCGCTCGGCCCGATGCTGCCGCCCTGGCTGAGGGCCCTGGGCGCCGAGGTCCGCGCCGTCCGCAGGATCGGCGACGACGCCGAGGCCCTGCACCGCGCCGTCACGGCCTCCGACGCCGACCTGATCGTCACGACCGGCGGCACCGCCGCGGGCCCCGTCGACCACGTCCATCCGACCCTGCGCCGGATCGGCGCCGAGCTCCTGGTGGACGGCGTCGAGGTCCGCCCCGGTCACCCCATGCTGCTGGCCCGCCTCAAGGACGACCAGCACCTCGTCGGGCTGCCCGGCAACCCGCTCGCCGCCGTCTCCGGACTGCTCACCCTCGCCGAGCCGCTGCTGCGCACCCTCGCCGCCCGCCCGGCGCCCGAGCCGTACACGGTGCCGCTGCGGGACGCGGTGCACGGGCACCCGCACGACACCCGGCTCGTCCCCGTCGTGCTGCGCGACGAGGGCGCCGTGCCGCTCCACTACAACGGTCCGGCGATGCTGCGCGGTATCGCGGCCGCCGACGCCCTGGCCGTCGTACCCCCGGGCGGTGCGCGGTCCGGACAGGAGGCCGAGCTGCTCGACCTGCCTTGGACGACCGGCGGAATCGGAGTGTGTTTCACGTGAAACTTCCGGGCCAGGACGCGATCGCCCGCCAGGCGGACGAGCACCTCGTGACCCACAAGGTGAAACTCCCCAGGAGACTGGTGGAGCACCCGATCCGTCAGGTCGCCAAACGGCTGTCCCTGGCCCTGGTGGTGCTCCTGGCAACCGCCTTCGTCGTCTACTCCGACCACGACGGCTACACCGACAACTCCGACGGCTCCGTCGACCTGCTCGACGCCTTCTACTACGCCACCGTCACCCTCTCCACCACCGGCTACGGCGACATCACCCCCGTCAGTGACGCCGCCCGGCTGACCAACATCTTCGTCATCACGCCCCTGCGCGTGCTGTTCCTGATCATCCTGGTCGGCACCACGCTGGAAGCCCTCACCGAGCGCACTCGGGAGGAGTGGCGCCTGAACCGCTGGAGGTCCGCCTTGCGCGATCACACCGTCGTCGTCGGCTTCGGTACCAAGGGGCGGTCGGCGATCCAGACCGTCTGCGCGACCGGGCTGCGCAAGGAGCAGGTGGTCGTGGTCGACCCCAGCGTCCAGGCGATCGAGGCCGCGACCGCCCACGGCTACGCGGGCGTGATCGGTGATGCCACCCGCAGTGACGTGCTGAACCGCGCGGAGCTGTTCCGGGCCAAGCAGATCATCATCGCCACCCAGCGCGACGACACGGCCGTGCTCGTGACACTGACGGCCCGGCAGCTCAACCGCGGCGCGAAGATCGTGGTCGCGGTACGCGAGGAGGAGAACGCGCCGCTGCTGAAGCAGTCCGGCGCCGACGCCGTGATCACCAGCGCCAGCGCCGCGGGCCGGCTGCTCGGGCTCTCGGTACTCAGCCCCGCCGCCGGCATGGTCATGGAGGACCTCATCAGCCAGGGCAGCGGACTCGACCTCGTCGAGCGGCCGGTCATAAAGGCCGAGGTGGGCAAGAACCCGCGGGAGACGGACGACCTGGTGGTGAGCGTGCTGCGCGGGCACCGGGTCCTGGGCTACGACGATCCGTCCGTGGGCGGGCTGGAGTTGGCGGACCGTCTGATCACGATCGTGCGGGCGACGCCGGCCACCCATGTGGCGCCCGACGCCCGTCCGCTCCCGCGCGACTGACGCCGCGAGCCCCGGGGTGGCTGCCTGGCGTCGTTCTCGCGGTTCCTGCCCGGCTGCGCTGCCCGGCTTCGCTACTTGCGGTTGTAGAGCCGCATCGTGACCGGGCCGAAGACCAGCAGCAACAGACCCGCCCAGCCCAGCGTCCAGGCGATCTCGGCGCCGTGGTGGTCTTGCCGGCGCCGTTCGGGCCGAGGACGCCGTAGACCGTGCCCGCGGGCACCGCGAGGTCCACCCCGTCCACGGCCCGGGTCTCGCCGAACGTCTTCACCAGTCCCGCGGTCTCGACCGCGAGTCCGGACGTGTGCGTGCTCATGCTGGTGGTCCTTCCGCGCTCTTCGGCTGCGCGTTCTTCGGCTGCGCGTGCTTGGGTTGCGCGTGCTTGGGCCGCGCGTCCATGGGCTACGCATGGGGAGACCTTCACCGGCGCGCGAATTCATCGGCGACGCACGGAGTTTCCCGGCGGGAGGACACGGGAGGACACAGGAGTAGCGTCGTCCTCATGCATGCGATCAAGATTTCCGAACCCGGAGGCCCCGAGGCGCTGGTGTGGGCCGAGGTCCCCGACCCGCAGCCCGGCGAGGGCGAGGTCCTGGTCGAGGTGACGGCCAGCGCCGTCAACCGCGCCGACATCATGCAGCGCCAGGGCTTCTACGATCCGCCGCCCGGCGGCTCTCCCTACCCCGGCCTGGAATGCTCCGGGCGGGTCGCCGCGCTCGGTTCCGGTGTGTCCGGCTGGGCCGTCGGCGACGAGGTGTGCGCGCTGCTCTCGGGCGGCGGCTACGCCGAGAAGGTCGTCGTACCGGCCGGTCAGCTGCTGCCGGTGCCGCAGGGCGTCGACCTGAAGCGGGCGGCGGCGCTGCCCGAGGTGGTCTGCACCGTCTGGTCGAACGTCTTCATGGTCGCCCACCTCCGCCCCGGCGAGACGCTGCTCGTGCACGGCGGCTCCAGCGGCATCGGGACCATGGCGATCCAGCTCGCCAAGGCCGTCGGCGCCAAGGTCGCGGTGACGGCGGGCTCCAAGGAGAAGCTGGAGCGCTGTGCCGAGCTGGGCGCGGACATCCTGGTCAACTACCGGGAGCAGGACTTCGTCGCCGAGGTGAAGGAGGCGACGGGCGGTGCGGGTGCCGACGTCATCCTCGACAACATGGGTGCGAAGTACCTGGACCGCAATGTCCAGGCCCTCGCCGTGAACGGCCGCCTGGCGATCATCGGTATGCAGGGCGGGCGGAAGGGCGAGCTGAACATCGGCACGCTCCTCGCCAAGCGCGCCGCGGTCAGCGCGACCTCGCTGCGCGCCCGCCCCCTGGAGGAGAAGGCGGCCATCGTGGCGGCCGTACGGGAGCACGTCTGGCCGCTGTTCGCCGGAGGCCGTGTCAGCCCGGTCGTCGACCGCGAACTGCCGATGAGCGAGGCGGCGGACGGCCATCGGGTGGTGGAGGAGAGCGGGCACATCGGCAAGGTGCTGCTGGTCACCTCGTAGGCAGCGCACGGTCGGCGCCGACCCGACCCGCACTCCGGTCTGGATCGGTTTCTGCCCCGGGTCCGGATCGGTTTCTGCTCCGGTCCGGATCGGCTTCTGTCCCAGGTCCGGATCGGTTTCTGCCCCGGGTTTGGGTCGGTTTCTGCTCCGGTCCGGATCGGCCTCTGCCCGGCGCGGACGCGGGTGCGGCCTCTATCCCCGGCGCAGGCGCAGCCCCACGAGGCCCAGGGCCAGGCCGAGGCCGACGAGGACGAGCCCGCTGCCCAGGGGAAGCACTCGCAGTACCGGCTCGGTGGCCCCGGTGTGTGTGCCGGGCTGCCGGGACCGGGACGGTGAGACCGAGGGCACCAGGGCGGCCTCGCCGGGAGGCTGGGCGGTGGCCGGGTCCTCGGGGAGGCCCTCGCCTTCGTCGCCGTCGCGGTCCGGGCGTCGGCCGGTGTTCTCTTCCGTGCCGGCCTGCTCCGGCGCCCGCTCATCGGCGCGGCCGGGTCGCTGCCTTCCCTCGCCCGGCAGGCTTCCGGCCCGGGAGGGCCCGGGGTCGGCCGTGGTGCCGGACGCCGAAGGCGAGCGCGAGGGTGTGGCGGAACCGTGCCCCGCACTGGCCGCCGGGCCGGGTTCCGCGGCCGGCCGGGAGACGGACCCCGCGTCCGGGCGCTCCGGGTGCTCGGGGCGGTCGTGGCCGTCGGGGTGCCGGGGACCTTCGTGGCCGCCCCGCCCGTCGTGGGAGCCGGAGCCGGAGCCGGAGCTGTCCGGGCCGGTGGCCGCCCCCGCCCCCGCCCCCGGCGCCGAGGCGTGGCCCGGCACCGGTGGCGCCGGGGACGGCGCCGCCATCGCCACCGGTCCGACGCCGACGGACGGGGCAGCGGGCCCGCCGCCGACACGTGAGGCCGCGAGCCTCGCGCGGGCGGGCGAGGCCGCGGGCCCGCTGCCGGGTGCCGGCGCCGCCAACCCCGCACCGGCGGACGAGGCGGCGACCGTGTCGCCGTAAGCCGACACCGCGAGCCCGGCCCCGGCCACGGCGCCGTGCGCCGGCCCCGCCCCGTACGGCGACACCAGGGTGCCGACCCCCAGGGCTCCCGCCATTCCCGTCGCTCGCAGTGTGCGCAGCCATGGAGTCACGTCCGTGACCCCCTCCCGGTGATATCCAGTCGTGGAAAGCGTCGTGGAAATCGACGCGACAAGCCTCACACCAGTCGGCGGCACCGGCATTCCGGACGCCGCCGAACGCGGCGGGGCCCGTTTCCGAGGGGGCACCGGCCGGTCGCGGCGCACGGGTGCGAGACAATGGCGGCATGGAAATGCCGAGGAACGACAGGTCGCCGGAGAACCCCCAGATCCTGGTCGTCGGCCAGGACGGAATGGCGCTCAGCGGCGGGGACGACGACTCCCGCGAGATCCCGGTGACCGAGCAGGTGGAACAGCCTGCCAAGGTCATGCGGATCGGGAGCATGATCAAGCAGCTGCTTGAGGAGGTGCGGGTCGCGCCCCTGGACGAGGCGAGCCGGGTGCGGCTCAAGGAGATCCACGCCAGCTCGGTGAAGGAGCTGGAGGACGGCCTGGCTCCGGAGCTGGTGGAGGAGCTGGAGCGGCTCTCGCTGCCCTTCACGGACGACGGAACCCCGACCGACGCGGAACTGCGGATCGCGCAGGCGCAGCTCGTCGGCTGGCTGGAGGGCCTGTTCCACGGCATCCAGACCACGCTGTTCGCCCAGCAGATGGCCGCGCGCGCCCAGCTGGAGCAGATGCGCCGCGCCCTCCCGCCGGGCGCCGTGCCGGAGGGTGAGGAGCTCCCGCACCCGGGCGGCCGCTCCGGTGGCCCCTACCTGTAGACCCGACCGCCGGCGGGGGGAGCCCCGAAATGGGGAAGGGCCCGGCAGCGCCTGCCGCCTGCTGCCGGGCCCTTCGCCGTCCGTCGGATCACTCGGTCACCCGGTCACCCGGTCGCCGGATTGCCGGTCGAGACCTTGAGCTGGATCTCCGGCATGTTCTCCGGGTCGACGTCCGTACCGGCCGTGGGGAACTGGTCCCGGACCGACCCCTCGCCGTACGTGTTCTCGTCGACGTCGACGACCTTCATCGACCAGCCGGCGGCGTTGAAGCACTCCTTGACCGAGCCGATGTACTTGAAGGTGAAGTCCGGCACCTTGATCTTGTCGGGGTCGTTGTACGACTCCTCCGGCTCGGTGCACTTGTCCTTCTCGATCGTCTTCGTCTTGTCCGGCCCGCGGTAACCGGCCGCCTTCGACGGCGACGCGGACACACTCGCGGAGCCTCCGCCGCCGGCCTCGGGGTCCTCGTCCCCGCCGCCGTTCATCAGCAGCGCGGCGATCAGTCCGCCCACGGCCACGAGGGCGACGACGATCGAGCCGATGATCACCGGCTTGTTGTTCCTGCCGCCGCGCGGGGAACCGGGGGCCGGGGCCGACGGCGTCAGGTTGTACGGCGGCGGCGTGGACGCCCCCTGCTGCGCGTACGGCGACGGGGCCGGCGTCTGGTAGCCGGCCTGCTGCGGATAGCCGTACGCGGGCGGGTGGGTCGCCGGGGCCGGGGTGCCGTACGGGTTCGGGCCGGGAGCCGGCGCCGGCTGGTACGGCGTCTGGACGGGACCCGTGGGCGCCGGGGTGCCCTGGTCGACCGGCGGGAACACCGCGGAGCCGACGCCCGCGCCGCTCGACGCGGGCGTGCCGGGCACGATGCTCGGCGGGGCCGCCCGCAAGGAGGCCGCCACGCGCAGGCACTCGTCCCGCATGGCCTCCGCGCTGGGGAAGCGCTCGTTCGGGTTCTTCTTCAGCGCACGCGCCACCAGCGCGTCCATCGCCGGGGGCAGCGCCCGGTTGACCGAGGACGGAGCCACCGGCTCCTCCTGCACGTGCGCGTACGCGATCGCCAGCGGCGAGTCGGCGTCGAACGGCAGGCGCCCGGTGACCAGCTGGAACAGCATGATGCCGACCGAGTACAAATCGGAGCGGGCGTCCACGCCGCGGCCGAGGGCCTGTTCCGGCGAGAGGTACTGGGGGGTGCCGACGACCATGCCGGTCTGTGTCATCGAGGTGACGCCGGACTGCATGGCGCGGGCGATGCCGAAGTCCATCACCTTGACCACGCCGCGCTTGGTCATCATCACGTTGCCCGGCTTGATGTCCCGGTGGACCAGGCCCATCTCGTGGCTGATCTCCAGGGCCGCCAGCACGTCCGCGGTGATTTTCAGCGCCTTGTCGGCGGGCATCGCACCCTGCTGCCGGACGTCCTCGTCGAGTACGGAGCCGAGTGGGCGGCCCTCGACGTACTCCATGACGATGTACGGCGTCGTCATGCCGTTCAGATCGTCCTCGCCGGTGTCGAAGACCGAGACGATGTTGGTGTGCGTGAGCTTGGCCACGGCCTGGGCCTCGCGGCGGAAACGCTCGCGGAAGGCCTGTTCGCGGCCCAGCTCGGTGTGCAGCGTCTTGACCGCGACCTGACGGTCGAGGACCGAGTCGTACGCCAGGTGCACGGAGGCCATGCCGCCCTCGCCGAGCAAGTCGCGCAGCTGGTAACGGCCACCGGCGAGCGCCCGCCCCGCATACCGTCCCTGTCCGGCGTCCTGGCTCATGTCTCTGCGTCCCCCATGGGCGCCGCAACGCCGGTGGCAGCGGCACGCGCGCTTGTGATCGAAAGTGCTATTCCCGGCCAAGTCTGCCCCAGGGCACTGACACGTCAAGCGCGGTGCCCGTTCCGTGACCGTACGGGAAAGAAGCGTCGCGGAAGCGTTACAGCCGGCGTACGGCCGGTGCGCGGAATTTGCACGAGAGCACGGAACCAGGGTTTCATGACCGGTCCGTCTCATGTCCGGTCCCGGCGCCCATCCCGGACCGCGGGCCCCCGCTGAGGCTGTAGCGTGGCCGACGGAGACCGTAACTACACCGCGCGCACCGCGGGCAGAAACGACGGCGAGGACTGATGGCACAGCAGCAGCGCGCCCAGGGCCCGTCCGAACCCGAGGCTACTGGCGGCGGTATGTCTGACGCGCCGGAGACCTGGGGCAACGGCGGCTTGGTCGGCGACGGCCGGTACCGGCTGACCCGCAGGCTCGGGCGGGGCGGCATGGCCGAGGTGTTCGCCGCCGAGGACGTCCGCCTCGGGCGCACCGTGGCGGTCAAGCTGCTGCGCGCGGACCTCGCCGAGGACCCGGTGTCCAAGGCGCGCTTCACGCGCGAGGCGCAGTCGGTGGCCGGGCTCAACCACCATGCCATCGTGGCCGTGTACGACTCCGGCGAGGACTTCGTCGGCGGCCAGTCCGTGCCGTACATCGTGATGGAGATCGTCGAGGGGCGCACCATCCGCGACCTCCTCCTCAACGCCGAGGCGCCCGGCCCCGAGCAGGCGCTGATCATCGTCTCGGGTGTCCTGGAGGCGCTCGCCTACTCGCACCAGCACGGCATCGTGCACCGCGACATCAAGCCGGCCAACGTGATCATCACCAACACCGGTGCGGTGAAGGTGATGGACTTCGGCATCGCGCGCGCCCTGCACGGCGCCCAGTCGACGATGACGCAGACCGGCATGGTCATGGGCACCCCCCAGTACCTCTCCCCCGAGCAGGCCCTCGGCAAGGCCGTCGACCACCGCTCCGACCTGTACGCGACGGGCTGCCTTCTCTACGAACTCCTCGCGCTGCGCCCGCCGTTCACCGGCGAGACCCCGCTGTCGGTGGTCTACCAGCACGTCCAGGACATCCCGACGCCCCCGTCCGAGGTCTCCGACGCCACCCCGCCGGAGCTGGACGGACTGGTGATGCGCTCGCTGGCCAAGGAGCCCGACGACCGTTTCCAGACCGCCGAGGAGATGCGCGGCCTGGTCCAGTACGGGCTGCAGATGCTGTACGAGCAGGGCGGCCACACCGGCACCTGGAACACCGGCCCGGTCGCCGCGCACGACGGCCGGCACACTCCTGCGGCCGGCCTCGCGGGCACCTCGGTCATCCCGCACCCCGACCACGGCTCGGGCACCACGCAGATCCCCCAGCCGATCCTGCCGAACGGTTACGGGGCGAGTGACGAGGGCGGCTTCGAGGGCAACGGCAACAAGGGCAGCGGCCGCGGCAAGCTCTGGATACTGGCCGTCCTCGCGGTGATCGCCATCGCGGCGGGCGTCGCGCTGGCCCTGAACAACGGCGACGGCGGCAAGGGCGGCACCGAGACGGACAAGAGCCCGACGGCGTCCACCTCGCAGAGCACGGGCGAGGAGTCGCCCAGTCCCTCGCCCAGCGACAAGGCGACGGAGAAGACCACCGACCCGGGCACGGAGCAGGGTACGGGCGGGGCAGGCAACGGCGGCGGCTGGGAGCAGCCGGACACCCCGTCGTACACGCCGTCGCATACCGCGACGGACGACCCGACCGGTGACCCGACGGGTGACCCGACGGGTGACTCGACGGGCGATCCGACGGGCGACCCGACGACGGATCCGACAACGCCGACGCATGATCCGACGGGTGACCCGACGGGCGGCACCGGCGGAGGCGAAACCGACGATCCCGAAGGCCCGGCGGGCGAGTAACCGATCCCGCCGACCCCTCCCCACGCGCGCGTGCGGCCCGGAAAACGGGCTCCACGCGCGCGTTGCGTCTGTCTACGCCGGGCCGGCCGCGCCGTCCGTGAAGTGCACGGTGCCGAACTGCGGGTCGACGCGCAGATAGGCGGGCTCGTACGGCTCGCCGTCCACCCGGTTCGGCGCCGGACCGAACCGCTCCAGCTCGGCGGCGTCCGGTTCGTGGGCCTCGCACCGGCCCACGACCTGCACGGTCCACAGGCTCTCGCCGGGCCGCGCGGTGGCCAGGTTGTCCGCTCCGTACGCGACGACGCTCCCGGCGCACACCTGGTGGTACCCCCAGCTCCTGGGCATGCGCAGCAGGATCCGGCCGTCGGTCACGATGTGCCGCGCGAGGGCGAGGAAGGGCAGGGCGCGCATGGTGGTGGCGGCCCGGCCGTAGGCGGTACGGCCGAGCAGGCCGACGGCGAGCTGTTCGTCGGAGGGCATGGACTCACTGTGCGGGAGCGCGGGTGACGGGGGACAGAGTCGCCCGCCCCGGCAGGAGAGGACGTAAGTCCCGGACAGGCCCCCGCGCGCGAGCCGGGGGCAGGTCCGGAGGCCGGGGCAAGCCCGGAGATGAGGACAGGCCCCCGCGCGCGAGCCGGGGACAGGTCCGGAGACCGGAGCAAGCCCGGAGTGGCGGAGCAAGCCCGGAGACCGGGGGCAAGCCCGGAGTGGCGGAGCAAGCCCGGAGACCGGGGGCAAGCCCGGAGATGAGGGCAGGTCCGGAGCGGGCTGGAGCAGGTCCTGGTGCCGAGGGACGCGTCAGCGGTTCCCGGCCTCCAGCCGGGCCACGAAGGCGGCCGCCTGTGAACGCCGCTGCATACCGAGCTTGCCCAGCAGGCTGGACACGTAGTTCTTGATCGTCTTCTCGGCCAGGTGCAGCCGCTCGCCGATCGCGCGGTTGGTCAGACCCTCGCCGATCAGCTCCAGGATGCGGCGCTCCTGCTCGGTGAGGCGGGCCAGCCGGTCGTCGGCCTTCGCCCCGCCGTCGCGCAGGCGCTCCAGCACGCGCGCGGTGGCCGCGGGATCGAGCAGCGACTTCCCGGCCGCCACCTCCCGCACGGCGCTCAGCAGCTCGACGCCGCGGATGTCCTTGAGGACGTACCCGGCGGCACCCGCCATGATCGCGTCGAAGAGGGCCTCGTCGTCGGCGAAGGAGGTCAGCATCAGGCAGCGGACGGACTCGTCCCGGGAGCGGATGTCGCGGCAGACCTCCACACCGCTGCCGTCCGGCAGCCGGACGTCCAGTACCGCGACGTCCGGACGGGCGGCCGGGACCCGGGCCTGCGCCTCGGCGGCCGTGCCGGCCTCGCCCACCACCTCGATGTCGGCCTCGCCGGAGAGCAGATCGTGCACCCCGCGGCGGACCACCTCATGGTCGTCGAGGAGGAATACCCTGATTTTTCCGTCTTCGCGCACGCGGTCAGTGTCACACACCGACTCTTCCCGTGCCCGGGGTGGCCGGGATAACGTGCCGTTGTTCCGGCCCCCTGCAAGGCTGTGACCAGCAAAACTTCCGCCGTTCGCCGATTTACTTGGAAATCCGAGTAAAAACGCAGGTCAGGAGGGGTTTCACAGAAATGTGGAGCACTGGGTAACGTGCTGTTCGCAGGGCGCTCGCCGGGGCACCTGTCACGCCTGTTCCCGACCGGGCCGCACCCACCCTTGTGCGTCCGCCGGGCAGCAGGTGAGCCGCACTGGCTTCCGGCGAACCCGGGGGCCGGACCGACGGAGGAGCACACGTGACCGAGAGCACTGCCGCGCGCAAGCCGCGACGCAGCGCCGGAAGCAAGGCGGCCGGGACCACCGGCACCAAGGCGGCCGGGACCACCGGCAGCAAGGCCGGCACCGGCGCCAAGCGCACCACTCGCACCACCCGTACCGCTGCCGAGAGGGGCTCCGATACGGAGCTGGTGCAGCTGCTGACGCCCGAGGGCGAGCGTGTCCAGGACGCGGCCCACGCCGAGTACGCCGGGTACGTCGCCGACATCACCCCCGACGAGCTGCGCGGCCTGTACCGCGACATGGTGCTCACCCGGCGCTTCGACGCCGAGGCCACCGCCCTGCAGCGCCAGGGCGAGCTGGGCCTGTGGGCCTCCCTCCTTGGCCAGGAGGCCGCCCAGATCGGCTCCGGCCGGGCCACCCGCGAGGACGACTACGTCTTCCCGACCTACCGCGAGCACGGCGTCGCCTGGTGCCGTGGGGTGGACCCGACCAACCTCCTCGGCATGTTCCGCGGCGTGAACAACGGCGGCTGGGACCCCAACGGCAACAACTTCCACCTGTACACCATCGTCATCGGCTCGCAGGCGCTGCACGCCACTGGCTACGCGATGGGCATCACCAAGGACGGCGCGGACTCCGCCGTGATCGCCTACTTCGGCGACGGCGCCTCCAGCCAGGGCGACGTCAGCGAGGCGTTCAACTTCGCCGCCGTCTACAACGCCCCGGTGGTGTTCTTCTGCCAGAACAACCAGTGGGCGATCTCCGAGTCCAACGAGAAGCAGACCCGGGTGCCGCTCTACCAGCGCGCCCAGGGCTTCGGCTTCCCGGGCGTCCGCGTGGACGGCAACGACGCGCTGGCCTGCCTCGCGGTCACCCGCTGGGCACTGGAGCGGGCGCGGCGCGGTGAGGGCCCGGCGCTGATCGAGGCCTACACGTACCGCATGGGCGCCCACACCACCTCGGACGACCCCTCCCGCTATCGGCACGACGACGAGCGGGCCGCCTGGGAGGCGAAGGACCCGATCCTGCGCCTTCGCCGCTTCCTGGAGTCCTCAAACCACGCGGACGACGGATTCTTCGGGGAACTGGAGGCGGAGAGCGAGGCGTTGGGCAAACGAGTGCGCGAAGTGGTCCGTGCCATGCCGGACCCGGACCGTTTCGCCATCTTCGAGAACGTGTACGCGGACGGACACGCACTCGTCGACGAGGAGCGGGCCCAGTTCGCCGCCTACCAGGCTTCGTTCGCAGACGCAGAGGGGGTCTGACATGGCTACCGAAAAGATGGCGCTGGCCAAGGCGATCAACGAGTCGCTGCGCCTCGCGCTGGACTCGGACCCCAAGGTCCTGATCATGGGCGAGGACGTCGGCAAGCTCGGCGGCGTCTTCCGGGTCACCGACGGTCTGCAGAAGGACTTCGGCGAGGACCGGGTCGTCGACACCCCGCTGGCCGAGTCCGGCATCGTCGGCACCGCCATCGGCCTGGCCCTGCGCGGCTACCGCCCGGTGGTGGAGATCCAGTTCGACGGTTTCGTCTTCCCGGCCTACGACCAGATCGTCACCCAGCTGGCGAAGATGCACGCCCGCTCGCTGGGCAAGGTCAGGATGCCGGTCGTCATCCGCATCCCCTACGGCGGCGGCATCGGCGCGGTCGAGCACCACTCCGAGTCCCCCGAGGCCCTGTTCGCGCACGTGGCGGGCCTCAAGGTGGTCTCGCCGTCGAACTCGGCGGACGCGTACTGGATGATGCAGCAGGCCATCCAGAGCGACGACCCGGTGATCTACTTCGAGCCCAAGCGCCGGTACTGGGACAAGGCCGAGGTCGACAAGGAGGCCATCCCCGGCCCGCTGCACACCGCGCGGGTGGTGCGTGAGGGCACCGACCTCACGCTGGCGGCGTACGGCCCGATGGTGAAGCTCTGCCAGGAGGTCGCCGACGCGGCGGCCGAGGAGGGGCGGTCCCTGGAGGTCGTCGACCTGCGGTCGATCTCGCCCGTCGACTTCGACACGGTCCAGACGTCGGTGGAGAAGACCCGCCGCCTGATCGTGGTCCACGAGGCGCCGGTGTTCCTGGGCTCGGGCGCGGAGATCGCGGCCCGGATCACGGAGCGCTGCTTCTACCACCTGGAGGCCCCGGTGCTCCGGGTCGGCGGCTACCACGCCCCGTACCCGCCGGCCCGCCTGGAGGAGGAGTACCTGCCCGACCTGGACCGGGTGCTGGATGCCGTCGACCGCTCGCTGGCGTACTGAGGAGGGGAGCGTGACGACGATGACGGACAGCTCCGTGCGTGAGTTCAAGATGCCCGACGTGGGCGAGGGACTCACCGAGGCCGAGATCCTCAAGTGGTATGTCCAGCCCGGTGACACCGTCACCGACGGACAGGTGGTGTGCGAGGTCGAGACGGCGAAGGCCGCCGTCGAACTGCCCATCCCCTACGACGGCGTGGTCCGCGCGCTGCACTTCCCCGAGGGCACCACGGTCGACGTGGGTACGTCGATCATCGCGGTTGCCGTCGGGGACGCGGCGGCCGAGGCGCCCGCCCAGGAGCCGGCCCGGGCCCCGGTGGGGGACACGCCGGCCGCGACCGAGGCGGAGGAGAAGAAGCCGGAGGGCCGCCAGCCGGTCCTGGTCGGCTACGGGGTGTCCACCTCCGCGACCCGCCGCCGTCCCCGCAAGGGCGCGGAGACCGGAGCCCAGGAGGCCTCGGCGGCCGCCGCCGCGATCCAGGCCGAGATGAACGGCCAGGGACCGGAGACACCGGCCGCCGCCGGCCGCCCGCTGGCCAAGCCCCCGGTGCGCAAGCTCGCCAAGGACCTCGGCGTCGACCTGGCCGCGGTCACCCCGTCCGGCCCGGAGGGCATCATCACGCGCGAGGACGTGCACGCCGCGGTGGCGCCGGTCCGGAGTCCGGCGGCGGAGCCGGAGGCGGCCCCCGCGGCCGTCGCGCCCACCCCGTCCCCGGCGGCGTACGACACGGCACGCGAGACCCGCGTCCCGGTCAAGGGCGTCCGCAAGGCGACGGCGGCGGCGATGGTCGGCTCGGCGTTCACGGCGCCGCACGTGACCGAGTTCGTGACGGTCGACGTGACACGCACGATGAAGCTGGTCGAGGAGCTGAAGCAGGACAAGGAGTTCACGGGCCTGCGGGTGAACCCGCTTCTGCTGATCGCCAAGGCCCTGCTGGTCGCGATCAAGCGCAACCCGGACGTCAACGCGTCCTGGGACGAGGCCGCTCAGGAGATCGTGGTCAAGCACTACGTCAACCTGGGCATCGCCGCCGCGACCCCGCGGGGCCTGATCGTCCCGAACATCAAGGACGCCCACGCCAAGACGCTGCCGCAGCTGGCGGGGTCCCTGGGCGAGCTGGTCTCGACGGCGCGGGAGGGCAGGACCTCCCCGGCCGCCATGCAGGGCGGCACGGTGACCATCACCAACGTCGGCGTCTTCGGCGTCGACACCGGTACGCCGATCCTCAACCCGGGCGAGTCCGCGATCCTCGCGGTCGGTGCGATCAAGCTCCAGCCGTGGGTCCACAAGGGCAAGGTGAAGCCGCGTCAGGTGACCACCCTGGCCCTGAGCTTCGATCACCGCCTGGTCGACGGCGAGCTGGGCTCCAGGGTCCTCGCCGACGTGGCGGCGGTCCTGGAACAGCCGAAGCGGTTGATCAGCTGGGCGTGAGGGCCGCGAACCGAGCAGGTTCGTGCAGGGAGGGGCGCCGCGAGTCCGAGACGCGACGCCCCTCCTGCCGCGTCGGGCTCAGAGCTGGTGGAGCACGTACACCGGAGCCCCGTCCCCGGCCCCGCCCCGCGAGCGAATGCAGGCGTGCTTGCGCAGCAGCCGAAGGCATTCGTTGACCCGGCGCACGGAAAGCCCCGTACGGGCGGCGATCGACTCCAACGGCTCCCGCAGCTCCCCCCTCTCGACGAGCACCGGGGCGATGACCAGGGCCACCGCCCACACGTCCTCCGTCACGGACAACCGCTGCCGCCAGTCGGCCAGCACCGACTCCGTGGTGGTCGTCGGGACGAGGTGGCCGGCGGACGTCCGACGGTGGAGGACGAGAGTGTCGAACCGGTCGGCGATGCGCTCCATCGCCCGCACCATGGCCTGTTGCGTGGCCAGGGTGGCCTGCTGCGTGGCCAGCATCTCCCTTTGCAACGCGATCGACGTGCGCTGCCCGTCCGCCAGCTCCTCGTCCAGCCGGAGGTTGTGCGCTTCGAGCCGGACGATCGCCTCGGCGACCTGCTCCGGCATGGCGTAGGCGATGGGAGCGCCAGGCTCCGAGGGCTGTACCTCGGCCTCGTCGAGAGAGTAGGAGCCCTCGCGCTGCACGGTCTCGATGACTTCGGCGACCCACTGCTTGAAGGGGGCGCAGGCCGGTTTGGTGCAGGCGTTGACGAGCAGGATCAGACCTTGCAGAGAGATGACATTCAGGTCTCGACGCCACTGCCTACCTGCGGGAATGCTGAGACCGTAAGCTCCACTTACGGTCTCGAGAGTCTCTCGGTGCTCGTCGGGAAGATGATCCGAGAGCGCCTGCCGAGAGTTGGTGTGTCCGAGTTCCCTGCAGACATCCACCGCCGGGAACCAGTGGCTTCCGTCCGGCATGGTCAGCCTCCGTACCCGGGCGCCGGTGGCCGCGTAGACGAAGTCGTTGACGTCGATCGCCTCGTGGCGTTCGGCGGAGTTCTGCCGTTTGCTGGGTTCGTGCATGTGAACCACCTCCGCCGCGGAACGTAGGGCTAGGACCAGGGCATATGCCAGCCGGTTCGGCGATGTTCACGAGCGTGAGCGAAGATGATCGGGAACCGCTGCGCCTACCGACGGATTGCGTGTATGGCGGACGGAAGCGGGCGGATTCCCCGGGGTCCGCGCGAAGGGGCCCACCGTCAACGGTGAGCCCCTTCGCGTGCGTGCGGGTGGGTCAGATCCTTCCGAAGCCGTAGTTCATGAGCTTCGTGGCGTCCTTGGCGCGCTGCGTCGACGACGAGGAGGCCAGCACGGTGCCGATGACGGTCTTCCCCTTGCGGGTCGCGGCGAAGACCAGGCAGTACTTGGCCTCCGGCCCCGATCCGGTCTTCACCCCGGTCGCACCGGCGTAACTGCCGAGCAGCGTGTTGGTGTTGGTCCAGGGCGCCATCGTGCGGGTGCCGCCCTTCTTGGTCTTCGTCCTGGCCGTGTACTTCCTGGTCTTGACGATCGTGCGGAAGGTGGAGTTCCTCATCGCGCTGCTCGCGAGTTTCGTCAGATCGCGCGGCGTGGAGTAGTTCTTGCCCTTGCCGATGCCGTCGAACGAGTCGAAGTGCGTGTTCTTCAGGCCGAGGCTCCTGGCGGTGGAGTTCATCCTGCCGATGAACGACGTCACCCGCGCCGCCCGCGTCCTGCCCGATCCGAACGTGTCGGCCAGCGCGTACGCGGCGTCGCAGCCGGACGGCAGCATCAGCCCGTACAGCAGCTGCCGGACCGTCACCTTGTCGCCGACGATCAGGCGGGCGGAGGAGGCGTTCCTGGAGACGATGTAGTCGCTGTACGCCATCTGGATCGTGACCTTGGCGTCCAGGTTCAGCTTCGGCTGCGAGAGGACGACCCTGGCGGTCATGATCTTGGTGGTGGAGCCGGTGGAGCGCTTGGTGTCCGCGGCCTTGGTGTAGAGCGACCTGCCGTTCGCGTCGTTCATCACGAAGCCGCCCTTGGCGGCGATCGAGGGCGCGGCGGCGGCCCGCACGGGGGCGGTGACGGCGCGCTCGGGTGCGGCGGCCCGCGCGGGCGCGGCGGCGAGGGCTCCGGTGGCGAGTACCGCGCCGCCGGTCACGGCGGCGGAGAGGGCTCGGCGAAGGCGGACGCCCGTGATGGTGTTCATTGAGACTGTTACCCCGATTATGGTCAATTCCCCTGGAATGCGGTCGGCTTGTGGTCGGCAGAGCTCCGTCCGCGTCAGTGCGACACCCGAAGGGTGCGGATGGTTGCGCGGCGGGGCGGAAGAAGACCGAAGGATCCCCCTGACGAGTGACCGGACGTCCGGATGCTGGACCGGGCCCTTCTTGCGTTCCTGTTGTATCTATCCTGTCCGCATGACCACGGCAGTGAAGCGGCGCCCCGCGGCGGACCGCGTCTACACCCATGTCAAGCAAGGCGTCCTCGAGCGCCGTTACGAAGGCGGGACGCTGCTCACCGAGGGCGAGCTGGCCGAGGCCGTGGGCGTCTCCCGCACGCCGGTGCGCGAGGCGCTGCTGCGGCTGGAGGCCGAGGGGCTGATCCGCCTCTACCCGAAGAAGGGCGCGCTGGTGCTGCCCGTCTCCGCGCAGGAGATCGCGGACGTGGTGGAGACCCGGCTGCTGGTCGAGGAGCACGCCGCGCGCAAGGCCGTACCCGCCCCGCCCGGGCTCGTGGACCGGCTCACCGCGCTGCTCGCCCGGCAGAAGGAGCAGGCAGCCGCCGGGGACTTCGCCGCCGCCTCCGTCACCGACCGCTGCTTCCACGCCGAGATCGTGCGCAGCGGCGGCAACGAGATCCTCTCCCGCCTCTACGACCAGCTCCGCGACCGCCAGCTGCGCATGGGCGTCGCGGTCATGCACTCCCACCCCGACCGGATCGCCAAGACCCTCGCCGAGCACGAGGAGATGCTGGACGCGCTGCGCTCCGGCGACGCGGAGGCGGCCGTCGGCGTGGTGGGCCGGCACGTGGGCTGGTTCTCGCACCTGGCCCGGGGGGAGGTCCGATGAGTACGGCCACCTCGGCCGGCCGCGCCCTGCCCGGTGATCCGCCGGGCGGCCGGCGCGCGATCGCCGTGTGGGGCATCGGCGTGTCCGTCTACTTCGTCGCCGTCATCTTCCGTACGTCCCTGGGGGTCGCCGGCCTCGACGCCGCCGACCGCTTCCACGTCAACGCCTCCGCCCTGTCCACCTTCTCCATCCTCCAGCTGCTGGTCTACGCCGGTATGCAGATACCCGTGGGCCTGCTGGTCGACCGGCTGGGCACCAAGCGGGTGCTGGGCATCGGCGTCGTGCTGTTCACGGCGGGGCAGCTGGGCTTCGCCCTCTCCCCGTCGTACGGCATGGCGCTGGCCTCGCGGGCGCTGCTGGGCTGCGGCGACGCGATGACGTTCATCAGCGTGCTGCGGCTGGGCACCCGGTGGTTCCCGGCCCGGCGCGGGCCGATGGTCGCCCAGCTCGCCGGCCTGGTCGGCATGGCGGGCAACCTGGTCTCCACCCTCGTCCTGGCCCGGCTGCTGCACGGCGTCGGCTGGACGGCGGCGTTCGCGGGCAGCGCGCTGGCGGGTGCGGTCGTATTCGTCCTGCTGCTGCTCTTCCTGGAGGATCACCCCGAGGGACACGAGCCGGCGCCGTCGCCGCACCAGGGGGCCGCGTACGTACGGCGGCAGATCGCCATGTCCTGGCGGGAGCCGGGGACGCGGCTCGGGCTGTGGGTGCACTTCACCACCCAGTTCCCGGCGATGGTGTTCCTGCTGCTGTGGGGGATGCCGTTCCTGGTCGAGGCGCAGGGGCTGTCCCGGGCCACGGCCGGCACGCTGCTCACCCTCGTCGTGCTGTCCAACATGACGGTCGGCCTGGTGTACGGCCAGATCATCGCCCGGCACCACGCGGCGCGGCTGCCGCTGGCGCTCGGCACCGTGGGCGCGACGGCGGCCCTGTGGGCGGCGACGCTGGCCTACCCGGCCGAGCACGCGCCGATGTGGCTGCTGGTCGTGCTGTGCGCGGTGCTCGGCGCCTGCGGGCCGGCTTCGATGATCGGCTTCGACTTCGCGCGGCCGGCGAATCCGCCGGAGCGGCAGGGGACGGCGTCCGGGATCACGAACATGGGGGGCTTCGTGGCATCGATGACCACGTTGTTCGCGGTGGGGGTGCTGCTGGACGCGACGGGGGACGACTACGGGGTCGCCTTCTCGTCGGTGTTCGTGCTCCAGGCGCTCGGGGTGACGCAGATCCTGCGCTTGCGGAAGCGGGCGGCTCGCAAGGAGCGGGAGCGGCTGGTCGCGAGCCGGGTGGAGACGGTGCACGTGCCGGTGTAGACGCCCGGCGCACCGGGCGGGGCGGGGTGCCCCGCCCGGCGTGGCGGGGTGCCTCCCGGGATGGGCGTGCTCCCCGCGCCCTCCCTCCCCCACGCTCCGCTTCACCCGAGCGGGAGCCCCGTCGTCGCCCTGTGAGGGGTGCCTCCAGGGCCGCTCAGGCACTGGGGGAGGCACGACCGCCCGCAGCTAGGGGGTGACCGTGAAGTGCCGCAGGATCGCCTCCGTCAGATCCTGGTCGCCCTCCGTCTTGATGCGGTCCGCCGCCGCTTGCGGGGTCACGCGTCCGCAGGCCAGGCGGACGTACGTCTCCCAGTCGAGGGTGAGGGTGGCGGCGGGGCCGAGGGCGGGGGACGACTCCAGGGTGCCGCGGCCCTGGATGTCGACGCGGATGGTGCGCAGGAACTCGACCGGGCCGTGGACGTCGAAGACGACGGCCGAGCTGCGCGGCGCGTCAGCCCGCTCGGCGACGACGGCGGGCAGCTCGTCGAGCAGCACGTCACGCGCGACGTACGCGCCGGGGGAGTCGAGGTTGCCGGGGCGGCCGAGGGCCGTGCGCAGGTCCTGTTCGTGCGCCCACACGTCGAAGGCGTGCCGGCGCATGGAGTCGGCCAGGGTCAGCTCGGTGCCGAGCGGGCCGCGCACCTTCGTGCCGGGGTCCCGCGAGTCGTTCCGCAGCTGGCGGTTGCGCCGGATGATCATGTACTCCAGCTCGGACGTCATCTCCGGCGCCGTGTGGTGGCGGCGGACGTCGACCTGCATCTCCATGTACCGCTGGTGGTCGTTGGTGACGTGGAAGAGGTCACGCGGGAGGGTGTGGATGGGGCGCGGGTCGCCGAGCATCTCGGAGTCCAGGCCCATGACGTGCGACACGATGTCGCGCACCGACCAGCCCGGGCAGGGGGTGCGCCGGTTCCACTCTGCCTCCACAAGCGGCTGGACCAGCTCGGATATCGCCTCGATGGAGTGAGTCCAGGCGTCGGCGTAGGGCTGGAGAGTGGGATGCAGACTCACGGAACGGGACCCCTCGGCGGTCGGTACACGGGCAGGTTCTGGCGGCGGTGCCAGTGGGAGGTGGCTGCGGTCGGCGGGCGTCTGAGACGCTAAGTTACGCTGCTGTGCGGCACCCCGGCAGTGCTTTCGTGTGACGATCGTAGGCCCGTGTGGACGGCTCGAATGCCAGGACGGTGGTAGTGTGCGCGCCTCTCTGCTCCAAATCGCCGTGAACGAGGACGAATCGGTTCAAGCGCGCCGTCGGCGGGTGGCATCTTCGGTACGGGACCAGGGTGGCGCCGCCGACCTCGTCGTCCTGCCGGAGCTGTGGACCACGGGTGCGTTCGCCTTCGAGCGGTTCGGCGCGGAGGCCGAGCCGCTGGAGGGCCCGACGTACGAGGCGATGGCCAAGGCGGCGAGCGACGCGGGCGTGTGGCTGCACGCGGGGTCGGTCCCCGAGCGCGCCCCGGACGGACAGCTGTACAACACCTCGCTCGTCTTCTCCCCGTCCGGCGGCCTGGCCGCCTCCTACCGCAAGATCCACCGCTTCGGCTTCGACAAGGGCGAGGCCGTGCTGATGGGCGCGGGGCGCGAGCCGGTGACGGTCCGTCTGCCGGAGACCGTCCTCGGCGTGGCGACCTGCTACGACCTCCGCTTCCCGGAACTCTTCCGCTCTCTCGTCGGCGGCGGTGCCGAGATCCTCGTCGTCCCGGCGGGCTGGCCGGAGCGCCGCCGGTCCCACTGGACGCTCCTGGCCCGGGCGCGGGCGGTGGAGAACCAGGCGTTCGTCCTCGCCTGCGGAACGGCCGGGACACACTCCGGAGTTCCGCAGGCGGGTCACTCGATCGTGGTCGATCCCTGGGGCGAGGTGCTCGCGGAGGCCGGCGCGGACGAGGAGATCCTCACGGTGGAGTTCGACCCGGCGCAGGTGGCGCGGACCCGGGAGCAGTTCCCGGCGCTCAAGGACCGGGTGCTGGGACTGGAGACGCCGCGGCGCTAGCGGCCGCGCCGCACGTACGGAGGACGGCCGGTCCCGCGCCCTAGAATCCCGCGCATGGCACCGACCGGTATCCCTGCCATCCGCCGTGTCCGGGTGGATCCCGCCGGCACCCACTTCGCGTCGGCGTTCGTGCTCCCGGCCGCCGGACTGCCCCGGCTGACACCCGAGGAATGGGTGCGGGCCAGCTACGAGGACGTCCCGGCGGTCCTGCGCGAGCTGATCAGGACGGGCTGGACCGGCGTGCTCGGTCTGCGGCTGGGACCGCGGTCCTCGGCGCGGCACGTGGCGGGGTGGCGGATGACCGAGACCGGGCCCGGCAGGATCGCGCTGGAGGCCCGGGCCCCGTCGCTGACCGTCCGCAACGTCGTGACCGTCGACGGCTCACGGCTGCTCTGGGCGACGTACGTGCGCTACACCGGCCGGTCCGGCCGGGTGCTGTGGTCCCTGGCCGCGCCGGTGCACCACCTGGCCGTGCCGCTGCTCCTGGGCCGCGCCGTCCGCCGCACGGCGTGAGGCGGACGGCGCGCGGCGGCGCCGGGCCGCCGCTCCTCACTCGTCCTCCCGCTCCTTCTCCGCCAGGTGGATCACACACACCGTCAGCGCGATGAGCAGCGCCGGGTCCGCGTCGTCCCGTACGACGTCCACGCCGTAGGTGTCCCGGAGGGTCAGCCACCGCCGGGAGACGACGGCCAGCAGTTCGCCGTCGTACTCGACGGCGAACTCCCGGTCGAGGATCTTGCCGCTGACATCCAGCTCGGTGCCGTCGGCCAGGGTGACCCGGTAGTGGTTGCGCAGCAGGGAGAGACGTTTCCGCTTGATCCGTGCCAGCGGCTCGCCTGCCCGCTCGATCACCATCGTGTCGCGCAGGGCGAACATCTTCTGGTGGATGTCGATGAGCACATGTCCCTGGGTGTCCTTCAGCTCCCAGGTGTCCCGCAGCCGCATCGCCTTGCCGTCGACGAGGAAGACCTTGTTGCCGTTGTCGTCCTCGATCCAGTAGTCGT
This sequence comes from Streptomyces sp. NPDC048392, assembly GCF_043200575.1. NCBI lineage: Bacteria > Bacillati > Actinomycetota > Actinomycetes > Kitasatosporales > Streptomycetaceae > Streptomyces > Streptomyces sp. NPDC048392. The sequence continues at coordinate 184,521 of NZ_JBICYB010000009.1, read as the reverse complement.
CACCGATACCGAGGAGCCGGTCGTACACGAGGAATCTCATGCCTGACCGCTTCCCCGCCGGGCGCCCCGGAACGCGGCCGGTAGGCCGACAGGCCGAGTGCGGCACGCCCGCCCGGGGCCGGACACCTGGCCCGGGCGGCGGGGCTCAGGAGCCGTAGCCGTTGTGGTACCCGTCCTGCGTGTGGTGGGGCCGTTCCTCGATGACCGGAGTCGACGGCGGCATCACGACGCGGCGGCGCCGGGCGATGCTGCTGAACGTCGCGACACCGATCAGACCGACGATCATCAAGATCACACCGACCAGGTCGAGGTTGACGCCCTGCATGTCCCAGTCGGTCGCGAACGTGAGGATGGCTCCCGCGGCGATGAGGATGATGCACCCGCCGAGGCCCATGAGTGTTGCCTCCCTGTCAGATCCGGTCGGTTCCGGGATTCCGGTCGATCCGGTTCCGTGCGGGTACCCCGGGCCTCAACCCTCATGCCGTGGGGCGGCGTTCCGCGGTCCGGCCTACGGCTGGAGGAACGCCACCAGGGCGTTGGCCAGCAGGTGCGGGTCGTCGGCGCCGCACAACTCCCGGGCGCTGTGCATCGAAAGGATGGCCACGCCGATGTCGACGGTGCTGATGCCGTGCCGGGCCGCGGTGATCGGGCCGATGGTGGTGCCGCACGGCATGGAGTTGTTGGAGACGAACGTCTGGAACGGGACGTTCGCCTTGTCGCAGGCGGCGGCGAACACCGCGCGGCCCGAACCGTCCGTGGCGTAGCGGTTGTTGACGTTGACCTTGAGGAGGGGGCCGCCGTTGACGCGCGGGTGGTGCGTGGGGTCGTGCCGTTCCGCGTAGTTGGGGTGGACGGCGTGGCCCGTGTCGGAGGACAGGCAGACCGTGCCGGCGAAGGCGCGCGCCCGGTCCTCGTAGGAACCGCCGCGGGCGAAGACCGAGCGCTCCAGCACGCTGCCGAGCAGCGGGCCGTCGGCGCCGGTGTCCGACTGGGAGCCGGTCTCCTCGTGGTCGAAGGCGGCGAGGACGGGAATGTACGGGAGGTCCGTGCCGGATGCCGCGACGGCGGCCAGGGCGGCCGTTCCGGCGTGCACGGACAGGAGGTTGTCCATGCGCGGTCCGGCCACCAGCTCGCGGTCGCGGCCCAGGTACGCCGGGGGCTCCACGGAGTGCGTCATCAGGTCCCAGCCGGTGACCTCGCCGGCCTCGAGACCCGCCTCCTCCTCCAGGAAGGCGATCAGGTCGCCGTCGCGCACGGTGTCGCCGAGGCCCCACACGGGCTGGAGGTGGCGCTGCTTGTCGAGCTTGAGGCCCTCAGTGGACACGTTGCGGTCCATGTGGATGGCGAGTTGCGGGACGCGCAGCAGCGGGCGGCCGACGTCGACCAGGCGGGTCGAGCCGTCGCGCAGGGTGAGGCGGCCGGCCAGGCCCAGGTCGCGGTCCAGCCAGGAGTTCATCAGCGGGCCGCCGTAGACCTCCACGGCGACCTGGCGCCAGCCGTGCGCCCCGGTGTCCGGGCGGGGCTTGACGCGCAGGTTGGGGGAGTCGGTGTGCGCCCCGACGATACGGAAGGGGGTGTGGGCCGCGGCGCCCTCGGGGACGTACCAGGCCACGATCGCACCGCCGCGCAGCACGTACTTGCCGCCCGCCGTGCCCTCCCAGGCGTCCGTCTCCGCGACCTGCCGGAAGCCGGCCTTCTCCAGCCGCCCGGCGGCGTTCGCCACGGCGTGGTACGGCGTGGGGCTCGTGGACAGGAAGGACATCAGATCGTCGGTGTGCCCGCGGTCGAGGCGGGAGGGGCTGCTGCTCATGGCAGCCACCATAAGGGGCCTCGCGTCCGTGACGGATCGCGGTGCGGTGAAGGACCGCGGCACCGCGGACGCGGACCCGGCCGGACCCGGCGGTCCGGCGTCGTGGGGTGCCCGGGTGGGGCCGTCCCGGGACGGTCCGGGGCAGTTTCGGGACGGGACGACGCCCGTCAGCGGCGCCGCGCTCGCGCGGGCTGGACGCGGGCGGCGCGCCACGCCGGGCGGAGACCGGCCGGGGACGGCGCGGTCACCCCGGCCCCGGTGCGCGAACGGCGGCGGCCCGCTCCCCACGAGGGGGAACGGGCCGCCGCCGGGGCGGACCGGAGACCGGCCGGATCAGAACGCGGCCTCGTCCAGCTCCATCAGGTCCAGCTCGACGCCCTGGGCGACCTTGCGGGCCAGGGTGACGCCCGGCAGGACGCCCGCCGCGAAGAACTTCGCCGCCGCGATCTTGCCGGTGTAGAACGCCTTGTCCTTGGCGGACGCCGTCGGCAGCTTCTCGGCGGCGATCGCGGCGCCCTTGAGGAGCAGGTAGCCGACGATGACGTCGCCGGAGGCGAGCAGCAGGCGGGTGGTGTTGAGGCCCACCTTGTAGATGTTCTTGACGTCCTGCTCGGTGGCCGCGAGGTCGGTGAGCATCAGGCCGACGATGGCCTCCAGCTCGACGGCGGCCTTGGCCAGGTGCTCACGGGCGCCGGACAGCTCCTCGCCCCCGGTGGCGAGCGCCAGGAACTCCTTGATGTCCTCGGCGAGCGAGTTCAGCGCGGCGCCCTGGTTGCGGACGATCTTCCGGAAGAAGTAGTCCTGGCCCTGGATCGCCGTGGTGCCCTCGTACAGGGTGTCGATCTTGGCGTCGCGGATGTACTGCTCGATCGGGTACTCCTGCAGGAAGCCGGAGCCGCCGAAGGTCTGCAGGGACTGGGCGAGCTGCTCGTAGGCCTTCTCCGAGCCGTAGCCCTTGACGATCGGCAGGAGCAGGTCGTTGAGGGCGTGCTCGGTCGAGGCGTCCTCGCCGTTCGCCTCCTTGACCTGGATCTCGTCCTGGACGGAGGCGGTGTACATCACCAGCGCGCGCATGCCCTCGGCGTACGCCTTCTGCGTCATCAGCGCGCGGCGCACGTCGGGGTGGTGGGTGATGGTGACCTTGGGCGCGCTCTTGTCCATGAAGTTCGCCAGGTCGGGGCCCTGGACGCGCTCCTTGGCGTACTCCAGGGCGTTGAGGTAGCCCGTGGAGAGGGTGGAGATCGCCTTCGTGCCGACCATCATGCGGGCGAACTCGATGATGCGGAACATCTGGCGGATGCCGTCGTGCTTGTCGCCGATCAGCCAGCCCTTGGCGGGGTGGCGGTCGCCGAAGGTCATCTCGCAGGTGTTGGAGGCCTTCAGGCCCATCTTGTGCTCGACGTTGGTGGCGTAGACGCCGTTGCGCTCGCCCAGCTCGCCGGTCTCGAAGTCGAACTCGTACTTCGGGACGAGGAACAGGGACAGGCCCTTGGTGCCGGGTCCGGCGCCCTCGGGGCGGGCGAGGACGTAGTGGAGGATGTTCTCCGACATGTCGTGCTCGCCGGACGTGATGAAGCGCTTCACGCCCTCGATGTGCCAGGAGCCGTCCTCCTGCTGCACGGCCCTGGTGCGGCCGGCGCCGACGTCCGAGCCGGCGTCCGGCTCGGTGAGGACCATGGTGGAGCCCCACTGCTTCTCGACGGCGATCGAGGCGATGTGCTTCTGGACCTCGTTGCCCTCCTCGAAGAGGATGCCCGCGAACGCCGGGCCGGAGGAGTACATCCACACGGCCGGGTTGGCGCCGAGGATCAGCTCCGCGTACGCCCAGATGAGGGAGCGCGGCGAGGTGGTGCCGCCGATCTCCTCGGGCAGGCCGAGCCGCCAGTACTCGGAGTCCATGAAGGCCTGGTAGCTCTTCTTGAAGGACGCGGGGACCGGCGCGGTGTTGGTCTCCGGGTCGAAGACGGGCGGGTTGCGGTCGGCGTCGACGAAGGACTCGGCCAGCTCGTTCTCCGAGAGGCGGGTCAGCTCCTCCAGCACGCTCCTGGCGGTGTCCGTGTCCATCTCCGCGAACGGGCCCGTGCCGTACACCTTGTCACGGCCGAGCACCTCGAAGAGGTTGAACTCGATGTCCCGGAGATTCGGCTTGTAGTGCCCCATGGCGACGGCTCCGTTGAGAGATGGGCGAGGCACTGAATCCTCGCATCTGTACACATACCGACTGCGCGTACCAAGCAGTGACTACGATGATGCTACCCGTCGGTAATAAGAAGCAAGCCCGAGCCGGTCATCTGTGACCCGTCACTCGCTACTCTTTGCCGCATGTACGGCTACGACCAGACCGCGGGCCAACAGCAGCAGCAGTACGCCCCGCCGCAGCAGCCGATGTCCGGCGGGTACGGCCAGCAGCCGCCGCTGTACCCCGAGCCGTCCCCGCCCTCGCTCGCGGACGCGGTACGCGCCTTCACCACCGGCCAGATGTCCGCCGAGGACTTCCAGCAGATCTTCGCGACCTCGAAGGTCTACTGCCCGCGCGGCGACAACCCCGGCTTCCTCGCGCTGCACAACACCCAGCAGCCGGTGATCCCGATGTTCACCGGCCTGAAGGAGTTGCGCCGGTACGCGGGCAAGGAGTCGAAGTACTTCGTGATCACCGGCGCGGAGGTGATCGACCTGCTGCCCACCGGCTACGGCTTCGTCCTGGACATGGAGGGCGAACACCGGATGGTGTTCGACGCGAAGGCAGTCGAACAGATGGTCGATTTCGCCATGCGCCGCATGTACGGCTGAACGTGCGGCCCGTCCGCAGTCGTCACCGCGAGCCCGGAGGGAATGCCCTCCGGGCTTTCCCGGTTTGAGGTGACAAGAAGTTCAATTCTCAACTAAAGTGGGGCGCACGCCGCCCGAGGAGGTCGACATGCCTGCCGTGACCGTCGAGAACCCGTTGACGCTGCCCCGCGTATCCGCGCCCGCCGACGCCGTCGCACGTCCCGTGCTCACCGTCACGACCGCGCCCAGCGGTTTCGAGGGCGAGGGCTTCCCGGTGCGCCGCGCGTTCGCCGGGATCAACTACCGCCATCTCGACCCGTTCATCATGATGGACCAGATGGGTGAGGTGGAGTACGCACCAGGCGAGCCCAAGGGCACGCCCTGGCACCCGCACCGCGGCTTCGAGACGGTCACCTACATCGTCGACGGGATCTTCGACCACCAGGACTCCAACGGCGGTGGCGGCACCATCACCAACGGCGACACCCAGTGGATGACGGCGGGCTCGGGCCTGCTGCACATCGAGGCGCCGCCGGAGCAGCTGGTCATGTCCGGCGGGCTCTTCCACGGTCTGCAGCTGTGGGTGAACCTGCCGGCCAAGGACAAGATGATGGCGCCGCGCTACCAGGACATCCGCAGTGGCAGCGTCCAGCTGCTCACCTCCCCCGACGGTGGTGCGCTGCTGCGCGTCATCGCCGGTGAGCTGGACGGTCACGAGGGTCCCGGCATCACGCACACGCCGATCACGATGGTCCACGCGACGCTCGCGCCGGGCGCCGAGGTCACCCTGCCCTGGCGGGAGGACTTCAACGGCCTGGCGTACGTGCTCGCCGGGCGCGGCGCCGTCGGGGTGGACCGGCGTCCGGTCCGGCTCGGCCAGACGGCCGTGTTCGGGGCGGGCTCGTCCGTCACCTTCCGCGCCGACGAGAGGCAGGACTCCAACACGCCCGACCTGGAGATCGTGCTCCTGGGCGGCCGGCCGATCCGTGAGCCCATGGCGCACTACGGTCCGTTCGTCATGAACACCCGCGACGAGCTGCAGCAGGCGTTCGAGGACTTCCAGAAGGGCCGGTTGGGGACGGTCCCTGCGGTGCACGGGATGACCGAGGGCGGTCTGTAGGTCTTCCGGGCGTCGACGGCGGTCGGCGCGTGGCGGTGGTCACCCGGCTGCCGTCCGCGGTGCCGCCCCCGCCGCGATCAGGAGGGCGGCGGTCTCCGGGTGGGGGCCGCCGCTCGCCCATTCCAGGGGGGAGCGGCCGGCGCCGTGATCCTCCCGGAGTCCCGGATCGGCACCGTGCGCCAACAGCTCCCGCACGGTCTCCGTGTGCCCCCAGCACGCCGCCGCGCACAGGGGAGTGCCCTCCGCTCCGATCCCGCTGCTCTCGGCGTCGGGCGAGGCGCCCGCGTCCAGCAGCAGACGCACGATCTCGGTCCTTCCGTTCACGGATGCCTCGTACAGGGGGAGAGTGCCCTCGCTGTCGGACCGCTCGGGGTCGGCACCGGACCGCAGCACCGTCCGCACACGCATGGCGTCGCCCCGCAGAATCCCCTCGAAGAGGTGGCGGGAGAGCTTCTTCCGCTGCCGTTGCTTCATGGACGCGGAGGCTAACGGACGGGAAGCGGTGCGCGCCGGGGGAGTGCTCCGCCGCGCGCGGCCGGGCCTGGCACCGGGTCACCCGGGCGGGCGACCGCGCAGGACAGGCCGCCCGGGGCGTGATCGGCTGGGGGCGTGCAGCTGCTTCCCGGTCCGGTGCGCCGGTTCGCCGCCTGGTGTGTCGTCATCCTGCTCGCCAGCGGTGTCGTCTACGTCGCGATCCGGCTCTGCGTCGAGTTGCGCACCGCGGTGACGCCGGCGCTGCTCGCGCTGCTCGGCACCGCCCTGCTCAGACCGCTGCACCGGCGGCTGGTGAAGGCCCATGTGCAGCGGTCGCTGGCCGCCGGGCTGACCTGCGTCGCCGTGCTGGCCGTGGTCGGCGGGGCGGTGTACATCGTGGTCTCGGCCCTCATCGAGACCGGCGACCAGATCATCGCCTCGCTCCAGCACGCGGCGAAGGGCATCACCGAGCACTTCGGCGCGGCCGGGACCTCGCTGGACGACCTGGCCTCCAACGCGCGCGAGCTGCTGGGCAAGTTCGGCGGTACGGCTGCCTCGGGCGTGGTGACCGGGATCAGCGTCGTCGGCGAGATGCTGGCCATGGCCGTGCTCGCCCTGCTGCTCGTCTTCTTCTTCCTGCGCGACTCCGACCGGGCCGTCGGCACGGTGCGGGCCGTCGCCCCGCCCGGTGGCGCCGACATGGTCGAGGCCATGGCCCGGCGGGCGTTCGGGGCCGTCGAGGGCTTCATGCGGGGCACCACCCTGATCGCCCTCATCGACGCGGTCTGCATCACCGTCGGGCTGCTCGTCCTGCGCGTTCCCGGCGCGGTCGGGCTCGGGGCCCTGGTCTTCGTCGGCGCCTACATCCCGTACCTCGGCGCGTTCATCTCCGGTGCCGTGGCCGTGCTGGTGGCGCTGGCCGACCGGGGGTTCGCCGTCGCGCTGTGGGCCCTCGGCGTGGTGCTGCTCGTGCAGGTGCTGGAGGGGCACGTGCTCCAGCCGATGATCCAGAGCCGGACCGTGCAGATGCACCCGGCTCTCGTGCTGCTGGCGCTCACCGCGGGGGCGTCGGTGGCGGGCATCCTGGGGATGCTCCTCGCCGTTCCCCTGACGGCCGCCGCGTTCGGCATCGTGCACGAACTCCAGCGGCGTTACGCGGAAGTGGAGGCGTCCGGGGGGCCGGAGTCGTCCGGCTCCGGGGCCGCGGACTCGTAGAGCTCGTACCAGATGCTCTTGCCCTCGCCGCGCGGCGAGACGCCCCACGCGTCCGCGAGCAGCTCGATCAGCATCAGCCCGCGTCCGGAGGACGCCATCTCCCCCGGCCGGCGCTTGTGCGGCAGGTCGTCGCCGTGGTCGGTGACCTCCACCCGGATCCGCCGCTGACCCGGCTCCCCGGCGACCTCGGCGACGAGCAGCGCGTCGGTGTCGGTGTGGACCAGGACGTTCGTCAGCATCTCGGAGAGCAGGAGCACCGCCGCGTCCCGCTGCTCCTCGCCCGGCCAGTCGTGCAGCAGGCCGCGCAGATGCTGCCGGGCGGTGGCGATCCGCGCGGGCTCGGCCTGGGCGACCGTCAGCATCGTGCGGCGCACCGGCGCCCGGGCCGCGGTGCTGTCGCCGCAGCCGCAGCCCTCGCCCTGCCGGCACAGCAGCAACAGGGCGATGTCGTCCTCCCGCCGGTCGGCGAGTGGTCCGGTGGTGTGGTGCGAGGAGGGCCCGTGCACGGCCTGGACCAGTGCGTCGGCCAGCTCCTCCAGGCCGCCTTCGTGCTCCTCCAGGATCACGCGCAGGCGGTGCCAGCCGGTCTGCAGGTCGTGACCGCCGGTCTCGACCAGGCCGTCCGTGCACAGCATCAGGGTGTCCCCCGGCTCCAGGGCGAGCCGCGTGGTCGGGTAGTCGGAGTCCGGGTCGATGCCCAGCGGCAGCCCGCCCGCCGTGGCGAGGATCAGCGCCGTTCCGTCCGCCATGCGCACGACCGGGTCGAGATGCCCGGCGCGGGCGCTTTCCACGGTGCCGGTGGCGGGGTCGACCTCGGCGTAGTAGCAGGTCGCGAAGCGAAAGTCGCCGGGGTCGTCCTTCGACTGGGTGAGGCCGTGGAAGAAGTGGGAGGCGCGGGAGAGCACCGCGTCGGGACGGTGACCCTCCGAGGCGTAGGCGCGCAGGGCGATGCGCAACTGGCCCATCAGTCCGGCCGCCCGCACGTCATGCCCCTGCACGTCACCGATGACCAGGGCGAACCGGTCCCCGGGCAGCGGGATCATGTCGTACCAGTCGCCGCCGACCTGGAGGCCGCCGCCGGTGGGGACGTAACGGGCGGCGATGCCCATGCCCGGGATCTCCGGGCCGAGTACGGGCATCATGGAGCGTTGCAGCCCCTCGGTCAGCTCCCGCTGGGTCTCGGCGGCGCCCGCCCGGGACAGGGCCTGGGCCAGCATCCGCGCCACGGTGGTGAGCACGGACCGCTCGTCGGGCGTGAAGGCGACCGGGTAGGTGAAGGCCGCCATCCAGGCGCCCATGGTGCGACCCGCCACGGTCAGGGGCAGGAACGCCCAGGACTGGCGGCCGAAGCGCTCGGCGAGGGGCCAGGCGAGGGGGTAGCGGGACCGGTACTGCCCGCGGGAGGAGAGGTAGACGGCCCTGCCGGTGCGCACCACCTCGGCCGCCGGATAGTCCGTCTCCAGCGGCATGTCGACGAACGGGTTCATGTCGTTCTGGGGCTGCCCATGGTGACCGATGACGGTGATCCGGTCGCCCGAGACCCCGAACACCGCGAGCCCGTCCGGGGAGAAGCCCGGCATCGACAGCCCCGCCGCGACCCGCAGCACCTCCTCGGTGGACCGCGCCTCGGCCAGGGCCCGGCCCGCGTCCAGCAGGAAGGCCTCCCGCGAGCGTCGCCAGTCGCCGGTGACCGCGCTGCGTCCGGCGGGCGTGCCCGGCCTCGGCTCGGTGACCTCCTGGAGGGTGCCGATCAGCTCGTACGCCTTGCGCACGGGGTCGAACGAGGGCTTGGAACGGCTGCGCACCACCCGGACGATGCCGCCCTGCTCGTCCATGATGCGGATCCGGACCTCGGCGAGGGTGCCCTCGGCGACGGCGAGCTGGACCACCCCGGTGATCTCGTTCCAGTCCACCGGATGCAGCCGGGCCCGTACCTGCGCCTCCGTGAGGCGTACCCGTTCCGCGGGCAGCCCGAGCAGGCGGGCGGCCTCCGCGTCCACCGTGACCTCTCCCGCGGCGGTGTCCCAGTGCCACAGTCCGGTCGCGAGAGCGGCGAGGACGTCCCCCACCTCGGGCAGGGGCTCACCAGTGCGCATCTCCCCACTGTAAGAAGAGGTGATCGGACGCGGCCACCGGTCGCCGCGGCGGTCACGGCGAGTCAACGGGGAGGAAGCCGGCTGTGGGCGCCCGGTACGCTGGGGTTGTTTCACGTGAAACGCGAAACGCCATCCCCGATCCACGAAGGCTGGATGAACGACGATGCATCGGTACAGGTCCCACACCTGCGGCGAGCTCCGCTCCTCTGACGTCGGCACCGACGTCCGACTGAGTGGCTGGCTGCACAATCGGCGCGACCTGGGCGGCATCCTCTTCATCGATCTGCGCGATCACCACGGCATCACGCAGCTCGTCGCCCGTCCGGGCACCGAGGCCTACGAGGCACTGGACAGACTGACCAAGGAGTCGACCGTCCGGGTCGACGGCGAGGTCGTCTCCCGGGGAACCGAGAACATCAACCCCGACCTGCCCACCGGCGAGATCGAGGTCGAGGTCGGCGAGGTCGAGCTGCTCGGCGCCGCCCAGCCGCTGCCCTTCACCATCAACACCGAGGACGGGGTCAACGAGGAGCGGCGTCTGGAGTACCGCTTCCTGGACCTGCGCCGCGAGCGGATGCACCGCAACATCATGCTGCGTACGTCGGTCATCTCCTCGATCCGCAGCAAGATGGTCGCCCTCGGCTTCAACGAGATGGCGACGCCCATCCTCACCGCCACCTCCCCCGAGGGCGCACGGGACTTCGTGGTCCCCTCCCGCCTGCACGCGGGCCGCTTCTACGCGCTCCCCCAGGCGCCGCAGCAGTTCAAGCAGCTGCTGATGATCTCCGGCTTCGACCGGTACTTCCAGATCGCGCCCTGCTTCCGGGACGAGGACGCCCGCGCCGACCGCTCGCCGGGCGAGTTCTACCAGCTCGACGTCGAGATGAGCTTCGTCGAGCAGGAGGACGTCTTCCAGCCGGTCGAGCGGCTGATGACGGAGCTGTTCGAGGAGTTCGGCAACGGTCGGCACGTGACGTCGCCGTTCCCGCGCATCCCGTTCCGCGAGGCGATGCTGAAGTACGGCTCGGACAAGCCGGACCTGCGCGCCAAGCTGGAGCTCGTCGACATCACCGACATCTTCGAGGGCTCGGAGTTCAAGGCCTTCGCCGGCAAGCACGTGCGCGCGCTGCCCGTCCCGGACGTCTCGGGCCAGCCCCGCAAGTTCTTCGACCAGCTCGGCGACTACGCCGTCTCGCAGGGCGCCAAGGGTTTGGCCTGGGTGCGCGTCGGCGAGGACGGTGCGCTGACCGGCCCGATCGCGAAGTTCCTCACCGAGGAGAACGTCGCGGAGCTGACCAAGCGGCTCGCCCTGGCCCCCGGCCACGCGGTGTTCTTCGGTGCGGGCGAGTCCGACGAGGTCTCGAAGATCATGGGCGCGGTGCGGGTCGAGGCCGCCAAGCGCGCCGGGCACTTCGAGGAGGACGTCTTCCGGTTCTGCTGGATCGTCGACTTCCCGATGTACGAGAAGGACGAGGAGACGGGGAAGATCGACTTCTCCCACAACCCCTTCTCCATGCCGCAGGGCGGTATGGACGCCCTGGAGAACCAGGACCCGCTGGACGTTCTGGCCTGGCAGTACGACATCGTCTGCAACGGCGTCGAGCTGTCCTCCGGCGCGATCCGGAACCATGAGCCGGAGATCATGCTCAAGGCCTTCGAGATCGCGGGGTACGACGCGGAGACCGTCGAGCGCGAGTTCGCCGGCATGCTGCGCGCGTTCCGTTTCGGCGCCCCGCCGCACGGCGGCATCGCCCCCGGCGTCGACCGCATCGTCATGCTGCTGGCCGACGAGCCCAACATCCGCGAGACGATCGCCTTCCCGCTCAACGGCAACGCCCAGGACCTGATGATGGGCGCCCCCACCGAGCTGGACGAGACCCGGCTGAGGGAGCTGCACCTGACGGTGCGCAAACCGCAGCCGAAGTAGTCCGCCGACGGTACGCACAGGGGCCCGGCGCCGGGAGTGATCTCCGGTGCCGGGCCCCTGCCCTTCTCGTGGCCGTCGGCCGACGGGCGTCGCCCTCGTCGACGACTCGTTCGCCCGCTCCACGGTCACCGGTCCGACGGATCCAGTCGTCGGGTGGTGTCGGAGGCCCTGCTCCCCGGTGGTGGTCCGGGAGCAGCCGCAGCAGTGGCAGGGGCACCGACGGCGGGTCCTGCGCCGAGGTGGCGACCGCCTCTGGCACGGTCCACGTCCACGATCACGCCTACCGCGACGCAAGCCCGCGTTTCGCGTCGGTGCCCAAGACGTGGGCGGGCTTCGTGGCGTACGCGTCCGGGAGCTGACGATTCGCCGTAGCGCTACCGCGCCACGAACTGGGTCAGGATCGCCTGGACCTCGTAGATGTCGACACCCTTGGTGAAGGTCTTCTGGATGGGCGCCTGGGAGCCCGAGAGCCAGATCTTCAGTTCGGCGTCGAGGTCGAAGTGGCCGGCCGTCTCCACCGCGAAGTGCGTGATGCTGCGGTACGGGACCGAGTGGTACTCGGTCTTCTTGCCGGTGATGCCCTGCTTGTCGATCAGGATCAGCCGTCGGTCGGTGAACAGGATGGTGTCGCGGATCAGCAGGTAGGCCGCGTGGATCTGCTCGCCGTGGCCGAGCAGGCGCGCGTACTCCTGCTGCGCCTGGGCCGGGTCGATGCTGTGCGCGTTGCCGAACAGTGCCATGACAGTGGTCCCCCCCCACGTGGTGGTGATCTATGGGAAAACTACCCGCCGGGTGGCTCGTTCGCATCGGTTCGAACGTCCGGATCACGTACCGGTCGTGTCACCGCTGTCCGGGAGCCGCCGTCCTCCGGCAACGTTTGGCGATGTCAACGGAGCACGACCGGGCCCGGGCCCGCAGCATGGCCGCGCGGCCGTGCTCGCGGGCGGATCCTCACCATCGCCGACTCCGGCCGACGATTCTGCGAAGACAACCGCGAGTCGGCGCGGTGCCGACGCCTACGCGAAAGCTCCCCCGACTCGCGCCGGGAGCTACCTTCACGGCGGGGGCGGGTTCGGGGCCCGTCCGGCGCTACCGCGGCTCGCCGCCGAAACGTTCCTTGTACGTCTCCAGGTCCTCGTCCGTCAGCTTGGCGAACAGGACCGGCGGAACGGTGAAGGGGATGCCGGCCGTGACCGTGGTCAGGGCGCGGGCCTCCTCGGGGGTGACCCAGCTCGCCGTGTCGTCCGCGAGGGAGAACGCCTGGCGCATGGCGGCCGAGGACGCCGGGATGAACGGTTCCGAGACCACCGCGTAGAGGTGGATCAGGTTCATCGCCGTGCGCAGGGTGAGGGCGGCGGCGTCCTTGTCGGTCTTGATCTCCAGCCAGGGGGCCTTCTCCTCCAGGTAGGAGTTGCCCGCCGACCACAGGGCGCGCAGCGCCGCGGCGGCCTTGCGGAACTGGAGGGCCTCCATCTGGTTCTCGTACTCCGCGAGGAGCGACGCGGTCTCCTCGCCGAGCCGGGACTCCGCCTCGCCGGGCTCGCCGCCCGCCGGGACCTCTTCGCCGAAGCGCTTCTTCGAGAAGGACAGCACGCGGTTGACGAAGTTGCCGAGGGTGTCGGCCAGGTCCTTGTTCACCGTGGCGGTGAAGTGCTCCCAGGTGAAGGACGAGTCGTCCGACTCCGGGGCGTTGGCGATCAGGAAGTACCGCCAGTAGTCGGCCGGCAGGATGTCCAGGGCCTGGTCGGTGAAGACACCGCGCTTCTGGGACGTGGAGAACTTGCCGCCGTAGTACGTCAGCCAGTTGAACGCCTTGACGTAGTCGACCTTCTTCCAGGGCTCACGGACGCCCAGCTGCGTGGCCGGGAACATCACGGTGTGGAAGGGGACGTTGTCCTTGGCCATGAACTCGGTGTAGCGGACCGGGTTCTCGCCGGTGTCGGCCTCGTACCACCAGGACTTCCAGTCCCGGTGGTCCGGGTCCTGATCCGCCCACTCCTTGGTCGCGCCGATGTACTCGATCGGGGCGTCGAACCAGACGTAGAAGACCTTGCCCTCGGCCGCCAGCTCCGGCCAGGTGTCGGCCGGGACCGGGACGCCCCAGTCCAGGTCACGGGTGATCGCCCGGTCGTGCAGGCCCTCGGTCAGCCACTTGCGGGCGATGGACGCGGCCAGCTGCGGCCACTCCTCCTCGTGCCGGGCCACCCACTCCTCGACCTCGTGCTGCAGCTTCGACTGGAGGAGGAAGAGGTGCTTGGTCTCGCGGACCTCCAGGTCCGTGGAGCCGGAGATCGCCGAGCGCGGGCCGATCAGGTCGGTCGGGTCCAGGACGCGGGTGCAGTTCTCGCACTGGTCGCCGCGGGCCTTGTCGTAGCCGCAGTGGGGGCAGGTGCCCTCCACGTAGCGGTCCGGGAGGAAGCGGCCGTCGGCGGGGCTGTACACCTGGCGGATGGCGCGCTCTTCGATGAACCCGTTCTCGTTGAGCCTGCGGGCGAAGTGCTGGGTGATCTCCACGTTCTGCTGCGAGGAGCTGCGGCCGAAGTAGTCGAACGCGAGGGCGAAGCCGTCGTAGACCGCCTTCTGCGCGTCGTGCGCCTGCGCACAGAACGCGTCGACCGGCAGTCCCTGCTCCTTGGCTGCGAGCTCGGCGGGGGTGCCGTGCTCGTCCGTGGCGCAGATGTAGAGGACGTCGTGACCGCGCTGGCGCAGGTAGCGGGCGTAGACGTCCGCCGGGAGCATGGACCCCACCATGTTGCCCAGGTGCTTGATCCCGTTGATGTACGGAAGGGCGCTGGTGATGAGGTGTCGAGCCATCGGAGGCTGCTCCCAGGTTGATATGTACGGAACCTTGAAATCGTAGCCGACACGGGTGCGCCGCCCGCTTCCCGTTCTACGGGGTGAGAAGCGGGCGGCGCGGGTGTCTGCGGCGGGGCGGGACGGGGGGCTACGGGCGCCAGGCGGCCAGAATGCCCTCGTACAACTCCTTGTCGGTGAGTTCCTTGGGAGTCTCGCCCGCGAGGAAGTGGGAGGCGTTGCCCGTCTTGAGCTTGCGGAGGTAGTCGAAGGCCTTGTTCTCCGGGTCGCCGAAGGCGACGAAGGAGAAGTGGACGTTCGGGTGGTTCGCCGCGGCGTCCGTGAGGGACTGGGTGGCGGGGGTCTTGGCGTCGGGGGCGCCGTCGGTCTGGAAGACCACCAGGGCGGGGGTGCCGGGGGCTTCCTTCCCGTGGTGGGCGAGGACGGCCTCGACGGCGGCGTGGTAGCTGGTGCGGCCCATGCGGCCGAGTGCCGCGTGCAGGTCGTCGATCTTGTTCTCGTGGTCGGTGAGGGTCAGCTCGCCGGTGCCGTCCACTTCCGTGGAGAAGAACGTGACGTGGACCGTGGCCTCCGGGTCCAGGTGGGCGGCGAGCGCGAGGGTCTGCTCGGCGAGGGCCTGGGCGGAGCCGTCCTTGTAGTACGGGCGCATGGAGGCGGAGCGGTCGAGGACCAGGTGGACCTTGGCCCGGGTGCCGGTGAGGTCGTGCTTCCCGAGGGCGGTGGCGGCGGCCTTGTGGGCGGTGGTGAGGCCGGGGGCGTGGGAGCGGAGGCGCGACGCGGTTGCCTCCGGCTGGGGGGTGGCGTCCGGGGACGCCTCGGCTTCGCCTTCGGCGTTCGTGTTCCCACCCGCACCGCCCGTGCCGGTTTCGTCGTCGGGCGCGGGTGGCCCCTGTGGGGGCTCGACGCCGTCGGCGGCTGCGGGTTCCGGGGCGGCGTCCTGGGCGTCCGGGGCCTCCGGGGCCTCGGTCGGCTCGGGCTTCTGCTGCGGCTTGGGCTCCGTCTTGGTCTCGGGCTCCGCCGTGGCTTCGGGCTCCGTCTTGGTCTCGGGCTCCGTCTTGGCCTTGGGTTCTGCCTTGGTCTCGGGTTCTGCCTTGGCCTTGGGCTCCGTCTTGGCCTTGGGCTCCGTCTTGGCCTTGGGCTCAGCCTCGGGTGCCGGTTCCGCCTTGGCTTCCGGTCGAGCCTCGGGTTCCGGTCCAGCCTCGGTTTCCGGCTCCGGGGTCGCCTTGGCCCCCGGCTCCGGGGCGGGATCCGGCTTGGGGTCTGCCTCCGGGTCCGGGGTCGCCTTGGCTTCCGGGTCCGGGGCGGGTTCGGGTTTCGCCTCGGGCTCCGGCTCCGGCTTCGCTTCGGGCTTGGCCTCGGCTTCGGGTCCCCGCGTCTCGGGCTCCGTCTCGGCCTCCGGTTCCGGGGTCTGCGCCGAGGCCGGATCCGGCCGGGTGTCGGTCGGGTCCGTCGGTGTCGGGACCGTGAGGTTGGCGAAGGCGGCCTTGACGAGGTCGTGCTCGTCGGGGGTGGATTCCGAGCGGGGCTCGGGGACCTGCGTAGCCTCCGGCCGGTCCGGAAGCCCGGTCGGCTCCGGGGGTGCGGTGGGCTGGGACGGGAGCTTCGGCTCCGGCGCGGTGACCGGCGGTGCCGTCTCCTGCGTCGCACCCTCCGCCTGGGCGGTCCGTTCTTTGCGTGACCGGCCGAACGTGTTCCGCAGGAGAGTGAGAATGCCCATGTGCGCAACCCTTCGAGTGAGTTGGTGCCGTCAATCCCTGGCCAGGACGGACACGTAAGGTTAGCGGTCCCGACTTGTGATCTTGTGCAGGGTCTGCCACGAACGCACGGACGCGTCAAGGCGGGATCGAGACGCCGCCGCAATTCCCCCACGGCTTCCGCGGGTTCACCCTCCGTTCACCACGGCGCCCGGCTCCCGCACGTATGTGCACCTACGGTCACGCTGACACCAGGGCATGGTGGCCGGGCCGTCCGGTGGGAGGTCCCGACGCCGGGCCGTCCGGTCGGATGCCTCGACGAGCGCCGGCTCCTCCGGCCCGTGGGGCGCCGCGGGGTCGTCGTCCCGGTCATGGCCGGTGGCGCCTGCCGTCCGGGTACCGGAGCCGCCGAGCGCGTTCAGAGCCGGGTGCGCGTCGGCCGGGGCGGGGCGGGCTCGGCGGGGGACTCGGCGGGGGCCCGGCGGTGGCGCAGCAGATGCCCGTACCGGCCCGTGAGCCAGGAGACCAGGGCGACCGTGAGGCCGAGGGCGACCAGGAGCCAGGCGGCCGTGCGCAGGGTTTCGGTGAGCGCGTCGTAGACGGCGCCCGTGGTGGGGCCGTCCACCGGACCGGTGAGTCCGGCGACGGTGAGCCTGCGGCCGACCACGACGGCGAGGGCGAGCAACGCCCCGCCGAGGGCCGTGCCGATCCCGGCGGCCGTGACGGCGCGGCGGCGGCAGGCGGCGAGGACGATGCCGGTGACCGCGAAGACGACGGCCGCCAGCGGCAGCCAGAAGGCGGCGACGTCGAGCACGTGGTAGCCCTTCCTGAGCCGGTCCGCGGCGCGGGCCGGAAGCACGGTGACCTCGGTGTGCCGGACCGGGATGCGCCGGGCGAAGGCCACGTGGTCCTCGGTGAGCCGGTCCCGCACGCGTTCGGTGACGGGGGCCAGGTCGACGGTGACCGCCCGTCCGGCCGCCCCGTCGTCCCGCAGCGCGCGCAGTACGGCGTCGTGGACGGTCCGGTTGGCCGTGTCCCAGCCCTCGTGGAAGGCCTCGGTCCGGGTGAAGGAGCGGGCCGCGTCCCGTACGAAGAGGCGCACGCCGCCGTTCACCGGACCGGCCGCGGCCTCGTCGGCGAGTCCGGCGCGTCCGGCGAGGCCGGCGAATCGGGCGCCCAGGGTGTCGGCGACCGCGTCGCGTACGCCGGGATCGTCGGCGAGCGGCGCCATGGCCGCGACGTACCGTCCGGTGTCGGCCGGCTCGTACATCGCCCAGCCCGCCAGCGTGCCGCACGGCGCGAGCAGGCAGGCGAGGACGATCATGACGGCCGAGAGGGCGCTCCGAAGGCGTGGGAACACCCTCCCAGGCAAACCCCCGCGGTCACGCCGGGCGACCTGCGTGACTGCAGATGGCCCCCCACGACGAGCCGGTCAGGTGGTGCGGGCCGCCCGCGCCTCCTCCGCGTCCTGGTGGGTGCCGTAGTGATAGAGCAGCGCCAACGTCACCGCCGCCGCGAGCAGCAGGGACACGACGACGCAGGTGAACATGGCCACCCCGCTGACCGAGTACAGGAATCCCAGCGCACTGCCCGCGAAGGCCCCCCACAGCACCGCGTGTCCCTCACGCGGCAGCCGCTCGGCCACCGCACGGACCGCGTAGTAGAGGATGACGAACGCGAGCACCGTCATGAAGCCGAAGAACAGGTTCCAGCCGGTGACGGGGCCGCCGCGGCGGCGGATGGCCGCGGCCCAGTAGCCGTAGACCAGGCCGACGGCGAGGGGCATCGCCCACTTCGCCAGCAGGTGTGTGCGCTCGCCGAAGACGTCGGGCGTCGTCCGGCCGGGCGTGCCGGGACCGGTGCGGACGCCGTTGGACGCTCCGCGTGCGGATACCGCGTGAGCCATGAGAGCACTCCTCTCGCCTCGCCCCGTCTACCAGGGCACACCCGGGCACGCGGGCCGGCAAGTCAGGATGCGGGCCGAGGGGGCGCGTGTTTCGCTGTGCCCTGTGAGGGGTCGCGTGCGCGGGCCGGTGCGTGGCCGGTGGGAGTTGTTCGGCGGGCTCGTCCGGGCCGCCGGGCGGGGCGACGCCGTGTCCCGGCACAAGTTGCTGAGCGTGCGCGGCCACAGCGCCGCCTGGCTGGTCCCCCTGGTGATGCTCGTCGGCATCGCCGTGGCCGACGTGGCCACCGACGCGTTCCAGATCATCGCGTGGACCGTCCTCGTCCCGGGCGTGGCCGCCGCGATCTGCGGTGTGCGCAGCACGGCCGTGTTCGGCGTCCTGTCACTGGTGGTCTACGTCCTCGCCGACACCGTCTGGAAGCACCGTGCGGAGACCGGGCTGCCCGGGCTGATGCTCGTCGTCATCGGCGGTGCCGTCGCCACGGTGGTCGCCGCGGTCCGGGTCGGCGGCGAGCGGCGCATGCTGCACATGCGGGACATCGCCGAGACCACGCGCCGTACCGTGCTGCGCTCGCTGCCGGCGGGTTTCGGCGGTCTGGAGCACGCCGCCGCCTACCTTTCCGCGGACAGCGAGGCCCGCGTCGGCGGCGACTTCTACGACATCCAGCCGGGTCCGCACGGCACCCGCGTCCTCCTCGGCGACGTGCAGGGCAAGGGGCTGGGCGCGGTGGACGCGGCCGCCGCGCTGCTCGGCGCCTTCCGCGAGGCCGCGTATCACGAGGCGGACCTCGCCGTGGTCGCCGGACACCTGGAGACCCGCATGCTGCGCCACCGCGCGCACACGGCGGCCCTCGGCCGGTCCGACGGCGACCGGTTCGCCACCGCCGTACTGATCGGCTTCCGCGCCGACCTGCCGGACGCCGTGGAAGTCGTCGTCTTCGGCCACGAGCCGCCCCTGGTGGCCGGCCCGCGCGGCGTCCGCGCCCTGCGGGTGGGCGCCGGTCTGCCGCTGGGCATGAGCGACCTCACCCCTCGCCCCGTCCTGGCCGTCGGCCGCGCGGCGCTCGCCGGGGACGAGACGCTGCTGCTGGTCACCGACGGGGTCACCGAGGCCCGTGATCCCGACGGGTGCTTCTATCGGTACGGCGCGGCCGTCGCCGCCGCCGTCGAGGCCGACCCCGCGAACACCTCGCCGCAGCGGCTGGTGACCCTCGTACGGGACGGCGCCCTGCGGCACTGCCGGGGGCGGCTGACGGACGACACCACGGTCTTCGCGGTCCGCCGGGCGGAGCGCCCGTCGGCGTGGCCGTAGGTCCTGACGCCCTGGAGGCCCCGCCGTGCAGCCGCAGCGGTTACGGTGCTGCCGTACGTGATCGACAGGGGGAGGGGACATGCCCGGAACCGTGCTGCTGCTCGCGGCGTCGCCGGTGGGCCGTGGGTGCCTGGTGGACGCCGCCTCCGTGCTCCCCGTGCTCGCGGCCGTGGCGCCCGGTGTGCTCTCCGGCACCGAGACGGCGAACGTCGTCGAGCTGGCCGATCCGCTGGAGCCGCAGGCCGTCCTCACCCGGCTGCGCGCCGCCGCGGCGGCCCCCGGTCCGCTCACCGTCTACGTCGCCGGGCAGCTCCAGCTGGACCGGCGCCAGCGCCTGCCGCATCTGGCACTGGCCCGCACCACCCCGGCGACCGTCCGCTACACCGCCCTGCCCTGGCACTGGATCCGCGAGGAGCTGCGGCTGCGGCCCAGCGGTGCGACGACGCTGCTGCTCGATCTGCACGCCGACCGGGAGACCTGGCAGTGGCTGCGGGTGAACCCGCTGGACTGCGGGCGCGACAACGCCGTCTACGGTCGCATCGCGCCGCCGCCCGCGCGGCGGACGGTGGCCGTCCCGTCCTACATGCGGGGCGTGGCGACGATCCTGCGCAGCGGGCTCCGGCCGCCGCCGGACCAGCTGCACCAGCAGGCGCTGGCCCGGGCCGCGGCCGACGGCGCGGGCGGTGACGCGGCGGCCGGCGCGGACCTGGTGCTGACGGCTCCGGGTCCGGTGGCGGGCGACCCGCACGCCGTCATCGCCGCCGCCGTGCAGTCCGGGCGGCACGGCGACGCCGACGCGCTCGCCGCCCGGCACGAGCGGGCCGCCGCCCAGGCGCACGGGCCCGCCTCGCAGGACGCGCTGCACTGGAGCGAGGTCCGGGCCGACCTGGCGATGTTCGCGGGGGACCCGGTGCGCAGCTGCCGGGCCTGGCTGGCGGTGGCCGAGATCCGGCTCGCTGCCGGGCAGCCGCCGCAGGCACCCGCCGTGGAGGCGGCCGTCGACCGGGCCCACCATCAGTGGGGGCGCGTTCAGGACACCGGGCGGGCCCGCGAACTGGGCGCGGCGCTCGCCGCGCTGCGCGGCCGCGTGCCGGGCCGGCGCGAGGGCGCGCTGGACCACGTCCAGCGGGAACTGAGCCGGCTCCAGACCCAGGGCTGAGACGACCGGACCCGGCCGGTCGGCCGGGCTGGGCCGGTCGGCCGGGTCGGCCCGGCCGGGGCCGAGAGCGAGGGCGCTTCCTGCACCGGCTCGACGCCGTCGGACGTCCCTAGCGGCTTACGGTCGCCAGGTCGCCCATGGTGGGAGCGGTCTCCCGGGCCGGCGCCGGGGACGGGGCCGGGGAGCCCGCCGTGTCCGTCGGTCCCGCGTTCGCGGCCAGCAGCAGGCCGGCCACGGCCGCGACGGCGGCGGTGAGCGCTCTGGCGTAACGTTCGGCGGTGCGGGTGCGTACGGGCACGGCGTCCTCTGCGGGATCCAGGGATTGCGTCAAACGCTGTAAGCGCGCTTAATACGCGGTTTAACCTAGAGCCGTCCGAGTCGGAGGGCAAGAGCCTCAAGGGAGTGGGCAGTGGGGGACCGTGACGACCGGGGGGCCATCGGACGCCGGGTGCAGCGACTGCGGACCGAACGCGGGCTGACCCAGCGCCAGCTCGCCGAGCCGGCGTACACCCCCGCCTACATCTCCACCCTGGAGGCCGGCCGCGTCCGCCCCTCCGACGAGGCGCTGCGGCACCTCGCCGAGCGGCTCGGCGTCGGCTTCGAGGAGCTGGCCACCGGCCGTCCCGCCCGCCTCGCCACCGACCTGCGGCTCCGGCTCACCGAGGCGCAGCGCACCCTGGCGGCCGAGGGCGCCGAACAGGCGGCCGGGCAGTACACCGAACTGCTCGCCGAGGCCGAGGCGTACGAGCTGGCCGGGGAGCGGGCCGCCGCGCTGCTCGGGCTCGGCGAGTGCGCCGTGGAGACCGGCGAACTGGCCGCGGGCCGGCAGTACTTCGAACGGGCCGAGCAGTGCCTCGCCGACGCCGGTGCCCCGCTGCCCGCCCGGGTCCCCGCCCTGCGCGGACGCGCCCTCGCCCACTACCTCGCCGGTGAACTGCGGTACGCCGTCTACCTCCTGGAGTCCACCCTCGACGAGCTGAACCGCGGCGGCCTGCACGATCCCGACGCGCTGCTGCTGCTCTACGCCAGCGCGATCGGCCCGTACATGGACATGGGCGCCCACGCGCGCGCCGCCCAGGCCGCCGAACTCGCCCTCTCCCTCGCGCCCAGCGTGGGCGACCCCGCGCTGGTGGCCCGCATGCACCGCTCCGTCGCCCGCACCCTGCTCGCCGAGGGCCGCCTCGCCGAGGCCGACGCCTCGCTCGCCAAGGCGGCCGAGCTGTACCGCACGCTGCAACTCCGTACCGAGCTGGCCAACTGCCACTGGATGCGCGGCTACGTCTGCGCCCAGAACGGCGAGCTTCCGCGCGCCGAGGAGGAGATGCGCGCGGCCCTCGGCATGCTCTCGGTCACCCGCGCGGCCCTCTACAGCAGCCAGGTCGCCGTCGAGCTGGCCGACGTACTGCACCGGCGCGGCAAGTCGGCCGAGGCCGCCGAGCTGCTGCACGGGGTACTGGACGACCTCTCCTCCGAACGCGGCGCCGTGCACTCCGCGGGCGCGCACCGGCTGCTCGGCATCATCGCCGAGGACGCCCGGGACACCGAGGCCGCCGAGGAGCACTACGTCCGTGCGCTGAGCCTGCTGGAGCGGGCCGGCGCGGCCGGTGACCTGGCCGACCTGTGCCGGCTCCTCGGCGACCTGCTGCGCCGCACCGGCCGGGTGGAGGCGGCCCTGGACGCGTACCGCACCGGCCTCGGGCACCGCACCGCGCCCGGCACCACCACCCTGGGCCCGGCGCCCGCACAGCCGCCGCTGTAACCGGCCTCCGTGCCGGCCCGCCGCCGCGGTGCCACGACCTGCGGCCCGTCCGGTTTTCCCCGGGCGGGCAGGGGTAGTCGAGCCTCCGGCCACGTGAGCGAAGGAGGCGGTTCGCGTGCCGCCCAGCGACGAATCCCGGTGGCCGCCGGACGGCTCGCGTGCCGTCGAGGCCATCACCGCGCAGGTGCGCGGCGCACCGCCGGGCGAGGTGCCGGGCCTGCTGTGTGCGACGGCGGTACGGCTGCTGCCGGTGACCGGAGCGAGCGCGTCCCTGCGCGTCGAGGGCGTGCCGGTACGGCTGTGCGCCAGCGGTGACCGGGCGTCGTACCTGGCGGAGATCCAGGCCACGCTGGGGGACGGCCCCGGCGTGAGCGCCGCCGAGTCGGGTGCCCCGGTGCTCGCCCGCGATCTGACGTCCGGTGCGGACGTCGGCCGGTGGCCCGTCTTCGCCCAGCAGGCGACGGCGGTAGGCGTACGCGCGGTCTACGCGCTGCCGCTGGGCAGCGACGCCGCCTGCCTGGGCACCCTCGACCTGTACCGCGACGTCCCCGGCGGCCTGACCGGCCCGCAACTGCGCACCGCACGGATCGTGGCCGATGTCATCACGCTGGCCCTGATGGCACTGCCGTACGGGGAGGAGGCCTGGCTGGACGAGCTGGCCGGCGACCACGACGAGGTCCACCGCGCGGTCGGCATGATCATGGCCCAGCTGCACACCGACGCCGACGAGGCACTGGTCCGACTGCGCGCCGACGCGTTCGCCCGCGACCGCACCGTCCACGACGCCGCCCGCGACGTGCTCGGTCACCGGCGTCGTTTCGGTGGGGGTCATGAGTGTTCGGGTGAGGACCCGGGGTGCGGTTGAACCGCGTGTGTCCGCTCGGGTGGGGCGGTCGACGGTTCGGTCGTCGGCTCGGCCGGCGGGACGGAGCGGTGGGACGGAGCGGTGGGACGGAGCGGGAGGACGGAGCGGGGGCGCGGTCGGCGTCGGCTTTTCGCGGCGCCCGCTCCGTCCCGTCGCGCCCCGGCCGAGAGCCGTCGGCGGCCGGCGGCGGCGCTTCCCGGCCGCCGTCAGCGCCAACACCGCCGGGACCGCGACGCCGTGCAGCCCCCGGAGCGGGGGCGTGCAGCTCCCGGGTAGCGGAGGCGTCCGGCGGGCGGGTGGCGGGGGTGTGCAGCTCCCGGGTAGCGGAGGCGTCCGGCGGGCGGGCAGCGGAGGCGAGCTGCATCGGTGCCTCCTGGAGGGCCGGTGCGACCGGCGCCGTGCAGGATCGGTCACCCCTCCACGGCATCACCGTCCCCGCCCGGCCACCAGCGTGCGGGGCCGTCCGGGTGAGAGGTCCGGACGGCCCCGGGCGGACCGGTTACAGCCCCAGCCACACCGTCGTGTCCGGGCCCAGCCGGCCGTCCTCCAGTGGCGCACTGCTCAGCAGGACCTCCCCGGCCGGCAGGTCGACCGTCGTGCCGGAGAGGTTGGCGACGCAGCGCCAGCCGTCCGAGCGGTCGAACCGCAGGACTCCGTCCGGGACGTCGTCCGACCAGGTCAGCGACTCTCCGTCGAGCAGCTTGCGGCGCAGGCGCAGGGCCGTGCGGTACAGCTCCAGGGTCGAGCCCGCCACCCCGTCCTGGGCCTGGACGGCGTACGCCGCGAAGCCCGGCGGCTGCGGCAGCCACGCCGCGCCCGCTCCGAAGCCGTACGAAGGTCCGTCCGTCGTCCACGGCAGCGGTACCCGGCATCCGTCGCGTCCCTTGCGGACGTGCCCGGTCTGCTCCCAGATCGGGTCCTGGAGGACTTCGGTGGGCAGGTCGGCCACCTCGGGCAGCCCCAGCTCCTCGCCCTGGTAGACGTACGCCGAGCCGGGCAGCGCCAGCATCAGCAGTGTCGCCGCGCGGGCCCGGCGCAGGCCGGCCGCCTGGTCGACGGCGGGCGCGTGGCCGCCGGACAGCAGCCAGGCGTCGGTGTCGGTGCCCGGTGGCAGGACCAGACGGGAGGCGTGGCGGACGACGTCGTGGTTGGACAGCACCCAGGTCGCCGAGGCGCCGGCGGCACGGGCGTCGGCCAGGGACCCGGTGATGATCTCGCGCAGCTCCGCGGCGTCCCACCCGGCCTGGAGGTATTCGAAGTTGAACGCCTGGCCCAGCTCGTCCGGGCGGGCGTACAGGACGCGCCGGGCGCCCGGCACCCAGGCCTCGGCGACCGCCGTCCGGGGCGGGGTGTAGGCGTCGAGGATCTTGCGCCAGTCGCGGTAGACCTCGTGGACGTCGTCGCGGTCGTAGAAGGGGTGGGTGCCCGGCGCGAACTCGGCCAGTGCCGCCTCGCCGCTCAGCTCCGGGGCTCCGAGGTCGCGCAGCGGCTCGGACAGGTCCTTGACCAGCGCGTGCGCCACGTCGACGCGGAAGCCGTCGACGCCCCGGTCGCACCAGAACCTCAGCGTGGTCCGGAAGTCGGCGCGGACCTGCTCGTTCCCCCAGTTCAGGTCGGGCTGCTGGGGGGCGAACAGGTGCAGGTACCACTGCCCGTCGGGCACCCGCTGCCAGGCGCTGCCGCCGAAGACGGACTGCCAGTCGGTGGGCGGCAGTTCCCCGCGCTCACCCCGGCCGTCACGGAAGACGTAGCGGTCGCGGGCCGCGGAACCCGGGCCCGCCCGCAGAGCCTCCCGGAACCAGACGTGGCGGTGCGAGGTGTGGTTGGGGACCAGGTCGACGATCACCTTGAGGCCCAGCCGGTGGGCCTCGGCGGCCATCGCGTCGAAGTCGTCCAGTGTGCCCAGACGCGGGTCGACGTCGCGGTGGTCGTCGACGTCGTAGCCGCCGTCGGCGAGTTCGGAGGGATAGAAGGGGCTGAGCCACAGGGCGTCCACGCCGAGGGCGGCCAGGTGGGTCAGGCGCTGGGTGATGCCGCGCAGGTCCCCGAGCCCGTCGCCGTCGGCGTCGGCGAAGCTGCGCGGATAGACCTGGTAGATGACGGCCTGCCGCCACCAGTCGGGGTCCTTCGACGACAGATCGGGCGTGCTGGTGGTGCTGCGTACGGTCACGCGGCCTCCTTCGCGATGCGTGCGGGCGACACGAGCGGATCTGACATGTCTGTCCAGATCACCCGAAAAGCGAACCCGTGCGCCCGCGACGCGCCGGTGGCTACGCCTCCGTGCGCTCGACCGCCCCCAGGTACAGCTCCACGTACCGGGCCACGTCCACGTCCAACGCCACGTCGATCAGGGGCTGTTCGCGCATGCCCTCGTGCAGTTCGGACTCGCCGGCGCGCAGGCGGCGGTCGACGAGGGTCTGGCCGCGCGCGGGACCGGGGGCGAGGGACACCTCGACGGGCAGCCGCCGCGTGGTCAGGCCCGCCGGGTCGAGCACCGCGCAGACCGCGCCCGCGTCGCCGAGCCCGCCGCCGGGGTCCGACTCGTCGGTTGCCGGACCGCGGTGGGCGAGCAGCTCACCGGCGAGCCGGGTGCCGGGCTCGGTGCCGGCGCGCAGCCGCCGTACGTCAGGACCGGGCACGACCACCCGCTGGAACACGTCCAGCCCGTACATCGTGATCGGCACCCCGGCCGTGAGCAGGATCGCGGCGGCCTCCGGGTCGTGCCAGACGTTGAACTCGGCCACCGGCGTCGCGTTCCCGGTGGCCACCGCGCCGCCCATGAACACGATCCGCTCGATGTTGCCGGTGACCTCCGGGTGGGTGCGCAGCAGCAGCGCGATGTTGGTCAGCGGGGCCGTGGGGATCAGGGTGACCGGGCGCGGGGAGGCGAGGATCTCCCTGCGCAGCAGCGTCACCGCGTCCACGTCCGCGGGGGCGCGGGTGGGCGCGGGCAGGCCGAGGTCGCCCATGCCGTCGTGCCCGTGCACGTGCCGGGCGGTGCGCACGGACTCGATCAGCGGGCGCTCGGCCCCCCGGGCGACGGGGATGTCCGGGGCGCCGGCCCGTTCGAGCACGGTCAGGGTGTTGCGCACGACCCCCGCGACGTCCGTGTTCCCGGCCACGCAGGTGACCGCCCGCAGGTCCAGCCGCGGGTGGCGGACCGCCAGCAGCAGGGCCAGGGCGTCGTCGATACCGGTGTCGCAGTCGATGATCACCGGGATGGACCGCTGCTGGTCGGAGGGGGTCGTCACGGCGGGGCTCCTCGCGTTTCGGGTGGGGTGCCGGCGACCCTACGCGGGCTCAGTCCGCCACCCACAGCTCGGGGCCGCGTGCCCGGACCCGGTCGGTGATCCGTCGCAGCAGCTCGGCGCCGGGCACCTGTCCCGGCCGGCGGCCGTCCCGCAGGCGTACGTCGACCAGGTCGCCGCTCTCCGCCTCCCGCGCGCCGATCACCGCCTGGTACGGCACCTTGCGCGCCGCGGACCCGGGCGCCCAGGCTGCCGCGCTCCGGGTCGGCGTCCTCGGCGCGCAGCCCCCGGTCGGTGGCCTGCCGTACGAGGTCGTACGCCCGGTCCCGCTGCGCCCCGGCCACCGGCAGCACCACCAGCTGCACCGGGGCCAGCCACGCCGGGAACGCGCCGCCGTGCGCCTCGATCAGGTGGGCGACCGCCCGTTCCACGCTGCCGATGACGCTGCGGTGCACCATGACCGGGCGGTGCCCGGCGCCGTCGGGGCCGGTGTAGCGCAGGCCGAAGCGTGCGGGCTGGTGGAAGTCGATCTGGACGGTCGACAGGGTGGACTCGCGTCCGGCCGGGTCCTCGATCTGCACGTCGATCTTGGGGCCGTAGAAGGCGGCCTCGCCCTCGGCCGCCTCGTAGGGCAGTCCGTCCAGGGCCTCCCGGAGCAGTGCG
The DNA here is from genome assembly GCF_043200575.1 of Streptomyces sp. NPDC048392. Lineage (NCBI taxonomy): Bacteria > Bacillati > Actinomycetota > Actinomycetes > Kitasatosporales > Streptomycetaceae > Streptomyces > Streptomyces sp. NPDC048392. Next base: position 157,693 of record NZ_JBICYB010000009.1, on the reverse strand, counting down.
GTGGCCCGTCGCCACAGCCGTGGGCCGGCGACGTACTTGCCGCCCGGCCCCGGCAGGGACAGGCGGTACCGGGCGGCCCGGATGCCGAGGTCGGCGTGGGCGCGGCGGATGAGCCCGAGGGCGGCGCGGGCCTCGCCGGCGGCCTGGTCCGGGGTGCAGAAGATGTGCGCGTCGTTCAGGTGGATGGCCCGTACCCGGGTCAGTCCGCCGAGCACGCCGGAGGGCTCCGAGCGGTACATGGCGCCCAGCTCGGCGATGCGCAGCGGCAGCTCCCGGTGGCTGCGGGCGCGGGAGCGGTAGACGAGGGCGTGGTGGGGACACAGGCTCGGGCGCAGCACGACCTCCTCGGCGCCCAGCTCCATCGGCGGGAACATGGCGTCGCGGTAGTGCTCCCAGTGCCCCGAGATCTCGTACAGTTCGCGTTTGCCGAGGACGGGTGAGTAGACGTGCCGGTAGCCGGCCCGCCGCTCCGCCTCGCGGACGTATTCCTCCAGGGTGTGGCGGACGACCGCGCCGTCGGGCAGCCAGTACGGCAGGCCCGCGCCCATCAGAGGGTCGGTGTCGAACAGCGCCAGTTCGCGGCCGAGCCGCCGATGGTCGGGGACGGGGACGGGGACGGGGACGGGGGCGGGAGCGGGGGTGGGGTGCTGGTTCTGGTCCTGGTCGTGCACGGTGGTCTCCTCGGGACGGTTTCCGAGGACGAGCACCGCGCGACGAAGCCCCGGGGCGCTCGCCCCGGGGCTTCGGACTTCTGGTCAGCAGTCAGCGCGCCGGGACACTCCCCGGCGTCGTCATGGAGGACGGACAGGCGCGCTTCATGGTGACGACGGTACGGCGGGCCGGGCGCGCACGCGAGCGAGTTTCCTCCGGCGGGCCGCCCCTCCCGCGTGCGGACGCCGAAGCGCGCCGGGAAACGGGCCGGGCCCCGCGGGCCCAGCCGATCCGCGCCCGGCGGGAGGGCGCCGTCACGCCCCCCCGGTGTGCCGCCGGGCGGGAGCCTTGTCCCGTGTGCCGCCGGGCGGGAGGCTCAGACGTGTCCCGGCCCGCCGCTGCCGAAGGCTCCGCTGGACCCCGGCAGCCACCGGCGGCGGTTCTGGTCCTCGCCGCGGCGGCTGCCCGAGTGGTGGAGCTGGTACGGCATGAGCCGCGGGCTCCCGTCCGCGTTCAGCGGGATCTCGTCGGGTTCGCGCATCTCCGATTCCTCGTGGACGGCGCCGCCGTCGGGGAGGTGCGGCTGTTCGTCGGCGCGGGGGCGGTCGGGCTCCCGGTCCATGACCCGCATGCCGATGCGCACGGCCCAGATCAACGCACCGGCGATCACCAGGCCGACGATGAAGACCACGGTCACTTTCAGCCCGCCCGAGGGCGCGGCCAGCAGTACATACGTTGCCGTACTCATGTTCTGATTATGTACCCCCGAATGAGATAAAGCGCCCGATATGTCCAGCTCTCCTCGTGAGGGAGCGCGTCGCTTGACCGAGCACGATGGGCACCGGGCGGGGCCGGCACCCGGCCTGCCCCGCGGAAGCCGGCGGATCCGCTGGCACTGGGCGCCACCGCCGTGGACGTACCGCCGCGGCCCCGTGCGCGTGCCCCCGGCGGTACGTGAGCCGGACCGGCCGGTGCTCTGGTGCGGCGGCGTCCCGCCGGTCGGCGCCGGACGCGGCGCCACGTGCTTCGTCCTCGCCCACCACGGGTGGCATCGGCGGGGGCACCGGCGGCCGTGCCGCCCGCCTCACGGTGCCCGCAGGGCGTCCACCGCGATCCGGGCCGCGGTGCCGATCACCGCGTCCGCCGCCGGGAGTACGGCCGCGGTGTGGGCGGTGCGGGTGAAGACGGCCACGGCGTAGCGGCCGCCGTCGGGGTATTCGACGACGCCGACCTCGTTGCGCAGGGTCGGCAGGCTGCCGGTCTTGCCGGCCACGTGGACGTCGTCGAAGGGGAAGCCCGAGGCCAGGCGGTGCGGCCACACCTGGAGGCCCATGATGCGGCGCATGGCGGCCCCGTACTCGGGCGGGCATGCCTCGTCCCGCCAGAGGGCGCCGAGCAGGCGGGTCATGTCCCGGGGAGTGCTGTGGTTGGTGCGGGCCGGGTCCAGGGCGCGCAGCCGGGTGATGACGTGCGGGTCGGCCAGGGCCTGGGCACCGGCGGGACCGGCGTCCTCGCGCATGGTGCCCAGCATCTCGCCGAAGCCGTACACCGCCCGCGTCCGGGTGAGGCCGAGCCGGGCCGCGGTGCGGTTGACGGCGTCCAGACCGACCCGGCGCAGCAGCAGGTCGGCCGCGGTGTTGTCGCTGACGGACATCATCAGGAGCGCGGCGTCGCGCAGTGAAAGCCGGACCGGGTCGAGCATGGCCGCGAGACCCGTGGGGCCCGGGGTGCGTCCGGCCGGCGGGCACTCGACCTGCTCGGTGAGGTCCAGCACCCCGGCCGCCGCCAGCTCGTGCAGCGTCACGAGTACGCACACCTTGTGGACACTGGCCGTGCACACCGGCCGGTCCGCTCCGGCGCCGACCTGCGCACCCGAGTCGATGTCCACGGCGTGCAGCCATCCGGTGACCCCGGCGTCGGCGAAGGCCGCGTCCAGACGGGCGGCGGTGGCGGTGGTGGTGTCGGTCATGACCGGACCTCCGGTGCCGGACGAGTGCCCGCCGGCCGGGGCGCCGCGACGAACGGGGCGCGTGCCTCCCGCGGGGCGCGGCCCGGTGCGTACGGGCGGGCGTGGGAGGGGGGCGTCGCGGACCGGCGGTCGCGGGCGGGAGCGGCCGCGCGGAGGGCGGGTGGGTGGCCGAATGCGGTGGTGGCGGTCATAGCCAGTACTCCGCTGCCGGGCGAAGGTGCAGGGGCCGGGCGGGTGTCTCGGAGTGGGCGCCTGCCGTGGTACGCAGGGCGTGGGTGGCCGCGTCCGCGAAGGCGCCGACGGCGGCGTCGCCGCGACCCTTGGGCCAGGCCGCGGAGTGCCGCCAGGCCGGCGGTGCCCCGGCCAGCGGGCGCCAGACCAGGTCCTGGTCGCCGGGGGTCACGAGCCGGGTGTCGCGGGGGCCGAGGGCGACGGCCCCGGACGACAGCACCAGTCCGCGCACGAAGCTGGCACCCTGGCCGTGCCGTACGGCGGCGGGCGTGTAGCCGCCCCGGGCGCAGGCGGTGAGCAGGTCGTCGTAGACCGCGGGGGCGTCGGCACGCGGGAAGAGGACCAGGTCGTAGCCGGTGAGGGCGGCGAGGGGCACCGCGTCCAGCTCCGTCTGCGGGGCGCCGCGCGGCAGCAGTACGCCCAGGTCGCGGCGCAGCACGGGGCCCAGCTCCAGACCGGTGACGTCGCAGGGGTGGTGGAGGAGGCCGACGTCCAGCTCGTGGGCGGCGAAACCGGCGAGCTGCTGGGCGGTGGTCAGCTCGTGCAGCTCCAGCTCAAGGCCCGCGTGCCGGCGCCGGAAGTCGGCGAGCAGCGCGGCCACGGTCTCGCCGGAGATGTCGGGGGACAGGGCGGCGCGCAGCAGGCCGCTCTCGCCGTCCCGGATGCGGCGCGCGGCGGTCCTGAACGACTCGGCGCGGGCCAGCAGTTCACGGGCCTCGGTGAGCAGCAGCGTGCCCGCCTCGGTGATCGTCACCTGGCGGCTGGTGCGCTCGAAGAGCCGGACGCCCAGCTCCTCCTCCAGTCGTCGGATGCGCTGCGACAGGGGTGGCTGGGCCATGCCGAGCCGGGCGGCGGCACGCCCGAAGTGTGACTCTTCTGCAACAGCCACAAAGCACTCCAGGTGCCGCACCAGGTCCACGACCGGTAATCATATCGAGGATTGATCGATCCGACATCCATATCGGTCTTGGACAAGGAGTCGCCGGGATTGCTCTCCTCGGGCCATGCGCTCCTTCCGTGCCCCCGCGCTCCGTGCCCCCGCCCTCCGTGATCTCGTGCTCCGCGTCCGCCGGTGGCCCGGCGTGCTCGCTCTCGCTCTCGCACTCCCTCTGGCCGGCTGCGCCACCGATTCCCGGTCCGACTCCGGCCGTCCGGACGCGGTGCCGTCGGCCGTCGGCCCGTCCGGTACCGGCGGTGGTACGGGCAGCAGTACGGCCACCTCGGTGCCCCAGGTCCGCGGGCAGCTCCGGGTGGACGGTGACATCCGCCAGTACCTCCTGAACCGGCCGCCTGCCTCCGCCCCTGCCTCCGCCTCCGCCTTGGCCCCTGCCTCCGCCCCCGGCTCCGCCTCCGCCGACGACGGCCCGAGGCCCCTCCTCATCGCCTTCCACGGCCGCGGCGCGGACGCCGCCGAGCTGCGTGCGAAGACCCGGCTGGAGCGGGCCGCCGCCGCGCGCGGCATGCTCGTCGCCTTCCCCGAGGGCCTCGACCACGGCTGGGGCGCGGGCGCCCAGGCCACGAAGCAGCGCCCGGACCCCGGCCTGGACGTCCGGTTCACCGAGGCGCTGATCAAGCACCTGGTCCGCACCGAGCGGGCCGATCCCGAGCGGGTCTACGCCGCCGGGTTCTCCAACGGCGGTTCGATGGCCCTGCGCATGGCCGCCGAACGCCCCGCCCTGCTGGCGGGCGCGGCCTCGGTGTCCGGCCAACTGCCCGCGGGGGACGCCGCGGTGAAGCCCACCGGACCCATCCCCGTCATGGTCGTCTACGGCGCCGACGACCCCGTACGGCCCCTCGCGGGCCTGCCCTCCCCGCCGCCGGACCCCGAGGAGCCGATCCTGCCGACCGTGTCGGCGCGGGACAGCGCGGAGGCGTTCGCGGCGGCCGGGGGCGCGGGCGAGCCCGTCACGCGGGAGGAGAAGGGCTACGACCGGACGGTGTGGCGGCTCGCGGACGACGCGCCGGTCGGCGACCGGCCCCACGGCACCGTGCGACTCCTCGTCGTCCACGACGCCGGACACACCTGGCCGGGTTCGTCCGTCCCCCCGCCCGAGGGGTTCGGCCCCGTCAGCAAGGCCCTCGACGCCACCGACACGATCCTCGACTTCTTCGCCGCCCCCGGCCGCTGACCGGAGCCGCCGACCGAACCAGCCGACCGGACCAGCCGACCCGATCCGACCAGCCGACCGGACAAGGACCTCCTCATGCCCGACGCCCTCCACCCCGCCTCTCCCCGCCGCCGCAGGCCCCGCAACGGTGTGCGGGCCGTCGCCGCCGTGGGTGTCGTGCTCGCGATCGCCGCGGGCGGCTCGTACGCCGCCGGGTTCGGCCCCTTCGCGCGCGGCGACGACGGACCCGACCCCGCCGCGATGAAACAGGCGCGCGCGTTCCTCGCCGACTGGGCCGCCGGGCGCCTGCCGAGCGCGGCCGGCCGCACCACCGAGCCGGACAAGGCGCAGGAGGTGCTGCAGAGCTTCACCGCCGGGCTCGACATCGAGAAGCCGAAGCTGACGGCGGCGAGCGGAGCGAAGGAGGATGACGACGGCACCCTCGGCGTCGCGTTCACCGCGCGGATGCCGGTCACCGGCCTGGGCACCTGGACGTACCGGTCGCGGCTGCCGCTGCGCGAGCAGGACGACGGCGGCTGGAAGGTGGACTGGCGGCTGTCCCTGGTGCACCCGCGGCTGAGCGACACGGAGAAGTTCCGCCTGGAGCGCGAGGAGACCACCCCGCCGAAGGTCACGGACCGCGAGGGGGTCTCCCTCGTGGACGGCGCGTATCCGTCCCTGGCCCCGCTCCTGGGGCGGCTCGCCGGTGACGCGGGCGGCGGCGGCCCGCGCGGAGCGGTCGAGCTGGTCGACCGGGCCAGCGGCGAGACCGTGCGCACCGAGGCGTCCTTCGGCGAGAAGCCCGACCCGGCGACGGCGGACCGGCCCGTGCGCACCACCCTGGACGCCACCTGGCAGTCCGCCGCGGAGAAGGCCCTCGGCAAGGCCGGCGGCAAGAACGCCTCCCTCGTCGCCCTGCGCGTCGACAACGGCGAGGTCCTCGCCCTCGCCAACTCGCCCTCCTCCGGATTCAACCGCGCCGCCTCCGGCACCTACGCCCCCGGCTCCACCTGGAAGATCGTCACCAGCGGCGCCCTGCTGCTCAAGGGCGCGGTCGCGCCCGACGACGTCGTGGACTGCCCCAAGTACCTGACGGTGGGCAAGGAGTTCCACAACGTGGAGACCTCCGAACACCCCGGCGCCACCTTCCGCAAGGACTTCACGGAATCCTGCAACACCGCCTTCATCAGCCTGCGCGGCAAGCTCGACGACGGGGAGCTGGGCAAGGTCGCGCGCACCTACTTCGGAGTCGGCCAGGAGTGGCACATCGGCATCCCGACGTACGACGGATCCGTACCGGCGCCGGGGGACGAGACGGAGAAGGCCGCGTCGATGATCGGGCAGGGCCGCGTCCAGGCCAACCCCCTGATCATGGCGTCGGTGACGGCCACCGCGGTCTCCGGCGAGTTCCACCAGCCGTCCGTCACGGTGGGCAACGAGAACGAGACCCGCACCGAGCCGCTCCCGGACGAGGTCGTCACCCAGCTGCGCGAGCTGATGCGGGCCACCGTCACCGAAGGCACCGCGCGCGTCCTGGCCGACCTGCCCGGTGAGATCGGCGCCAAGACCGGCACCGCCGAGGTCTCCGACGACCAGGACAACAACGGCTGGCTCGTCGCCCACCGCGGCAACGTCGCCGTCGCCGTGGTCGTCGAGGAGGGCGTCACCGGCGGCGGCTCGGCGGGACCGGTCGTGCACAGCCTGCTGTCTGCCGTGCCGCAGGACCCGTCCTGAGCCCGAACCCGGGCGGGCCCTGTCCGCGCCCGCGCTCACCGCCGCCGAGCTCGGCGAGGTCCTGCGCGAGCCGGGCCCGCACCGCAGCCGCGCAGGAGACCGCGAGCCCGGCGCGTGAGGTGCGACGGGCTCAGCCCCGGGTGCCGGTACCGCTACCGCTACCGGTGCCGGGGTCCTCGCGCTCGACCGTCTCCCCCTGGACCACGCGCGGCGTCCCCGGTTCGTCGGGGTCCCTCGCCGCGCGGGCCTCGGCCTTGAGGATGCGGGCCGACTTGCCCGCCGAGCGGGTCAGCTCGGGGAGCTTCCTGACGGCGAGGACGGCTACGACGACGATGAGAATGATCACGAGCTCGCTCAGTCCGAACACGGCGCTCCCCTGGTCGGCGTACGGTGCGGGCCCGCGGCACGGACCCGCACCCGGAATCTACGGCATGGCCGGTCCGGGGCCGGGGGCTCAGAGGTCGAACTCGTGCGGCGGCAGGTCGAGGGCATAGCAGGCCTCGCGGACCACGGCCCGCTCGTCCTTGTCGAAGTCCCCGCCGGCGCCGCCGATCACGATGCCGATCTGCACCACGGCACGCGCCTCGGCGGGCTTCTTCTTCGCCACGAGCTGCGTCTGCATCTGCGACGCGGACTCCTTGAAGCGGTCCCACAGGGCCATGAGAACTCCGTACTCCGTACCGGTCGGAAGGGATGACTCTCTACACTGCTGTAGAAGTTATCAGTCTTCCCCGCCGCTCTCGAAGCCTTCCGCGGAGCCGCCGTCCCCCTCGTCGTCGGACTCGTCCTCGAAGAAGTCCCCCACCTCGTCGACGACTTCGGCCGCAACCATCCCCCCGGCGATCCCCGCCGCACCGGCCGCGACGGCGGCCCCGATCCCGGTCCCGATCCCGGTCCCGATCCCGGTCCCGGGCCCGGCCCCGATCCCGGGCCCGCCCGAGTGCCCCGGCCCCTGACCGCCGTACCCGGCTTCGTGCCCGTACACCGCGTGGGAGCCGTACGACGCCCGGTGCTCGACCAGTTCCTTGACCCAGCCGTCGACGAGGGCGTTCCAGTCCCGCGGACCGGACGGGACCTCGTGCGGCACGGTGAAGCGGCTGAGCGCGTCGTGGCCGTCGGAGAACGGGCCGCCGCGCTTGTCCGCCTCCAGCACCACTTCGAGGGCGCCGGGCACGGCCAGGAAGGTCAGCTCGATCTCGTCGGCCTGGTGGGCGTAGCGCGGGGGCGGGGTCAGCTCGATCTCCTGGTGGAAGGGCAGCCGTTGCCCGGTGCCGCCGATGCGGCCGTGCTCCAGGTCGGCGGAGCGGAAGCCGAAGCCGAGCTGTCCTAGGGCCTCCAGGACGGCCGCCTGGGCCGGGAGCGGTGCCACGGCGAGCGGGTCCAGGCCGCCCGTGTCCCGGGCACCGGCGACCGCCAGCTCGGTGCGCACGCCGAGCACGACGCCCAGTGGCCGCCCGCGCAGTTCGGTGACCGGAGTCTCCCAGGGCAGTGTCACCGTGAACGGAACGCTCCTCCGCTCGCCCGCCGCGAGCCGGAAGGCCCCGGCGACGACCTGCCGGTCGAAGGCGAGGACGCCCTCGTCGTCGTTCCGCTCCCCGTGCTCGGTCTCCACGCGGGCCACCAGTTCCAGCGCGACGTGCTCGACGTCGTGGCCGGCGGTGCCCGCGGCGAGGTGGACGCGGCCCGACAGCGTGCCTCCCGGCCGGGCGGCGCCCGGGTCGAGGACCGTGTCCACCGTGGGCCCGCCCACGCCGAGGGATCCGAGCAGCCGCTTGAACACCATCGAGGCGTTCACTCCTTCGCGTTCGTGCGGGGACGGCGTTCGTGCGGGGAACAACCCGAACCGTCCGGCCGTTCTCTACAGGCGAGTAGAAGCATAGGGGGCTCCGGACTCCCGATCTCTTTGCTCGTCCTTTACCCTGAGGGAGAACCCTCGGGCGGCCGGCCGGCCCGGCGCCCACCACCCCGTTAAGGAGTCCCGTTCCGCAATGGAGCCTCCCAGTACCGGCCGTGCCACGGTCGGCCCGCCCGTGCCCCCGTATGCGCGTGAGGGAAGCGGGGTGGCACGGTGACCGAGGTCCTGCTGCTCCTGCTGGCCCTCCTTCTCACCCTGGTCTGCGCGCTCTTCGTCGCGGCCGAGTTCTCCCTCACCACCGTCGAGCGCGGTGACCTGGAGCGGGCCGCCGAGTCCGGTGAGCGCGGCGCCGACGGCGCCCTGAAGGCCGTACGCTCCCTGACCCTCCAGCTCTCCGGAGCCCAGCTCGGCATCACCGTCACCTCGCTGGTCATCGGCATGCTGGCCGAACCGTCGATCGCCGTGCTGCTGCGCGGCCCGCTGACGGCGGTCGGTCTGGGAGGTGCCGCCTCGACGGTGGCGACCGTGCTCGGCGTGGTCCTGTCCACCGTCGTGCTGATGGTCGTCGGCGAGCTGGTCCCCAAGAACTGGGCGATCTCCCGCCCGCTGGCCGTCGCGAAGGTCGTCGCGGGTCCGCAGCGCGGCTTCACCACCGCTTTCGGCCCCTTCATCCGGCACCTGAACAACACGGCGAACCGCTTCGTGCGCCGCTTCGGCCTGGAACCCGCCGAGGAGCTGGCGTCCGCCCGCAGCGCCGAGGAGCTGGTCGCCCTGGCCCAGCACTCGGCCGCCGAGGGCGCCCTGGAGGCGGACTCGGCCGAGCTGTTCGTGCGCACCCTGCACCTGGGCGAGCTGACCGCGGAGAACGTCATGACCCCGCGCGTGGACGTCAAGGCGCTGGAGGCACACGCCACCGCCGCCGACGCCGCGAACCTGTCGCACGCCACCGGCCTGTCCCGCTTCCCGGTCTACCGGGACAGCCTGGACGAGGTCATCGGCACCGTGCACATCCGCGACGTCCTGGCCCTGGAGCCGGCCAGGCGCCGGGCCACCCCCGTCACCGACCTGGCCACCGCGCCGCTCCTGGTACCGGACAGCCTGCCCGCCGACCGTCTCCTGGAGCGCATGCGCCGCGCCCGCACCATGGCCGTCGTCATCGACGAGTACGGCGGTACGGCCGGCGTGGCGACCGTCGAGGACATCGTCGAGGAGGTCGTCGGCGAGGTGCGCGACGAGCACGACCCGGTCGAGGTGCCGGACCTGCTGCCCGCCCCCGCCGAGCCGGACGGCCGGGCGGCCTGGGAGGCCGACGGCTCGCTGCGCCTGGACCACCTGGAGCGCATCGGCCTGACCGCACCGGACGGGCCGTACGAGACCCTGGCCGGACTGGTCGCCACCCACCTGGCGCGCATCCCCGCCCAGGGCGACGTCATCGACCTGGACGGCTGGCGCCTCGACGTCCTCGACGTCGACCACCACCGCGCCGGCCGGCTCCGCGTCACCGCGCCCGCGCGGGTGGCGTCGGCGGACCGTGAGCCGGAGGCGGTCCGATGACCGCCGTACAGCTGTTCATCGGCGCGCTGACACTGCTGACCAACGCGTTCTTCGTGGGCGGCGAGTTCGCCCTGATCTCCGTGCGCCGCAGCCAGATCGAGCCGCGGGCGAAGGAGGGTGACAAGCGGGCCCGGATGACCCTGTGGGGTCTGGAGCACCTGTCGGCCATGATGGCGACGGCCCAGCTGGGCATCACCGTCTCCTCACTGGTGCTCGGCGCGGTCGCGGAGCCCGCCATCGCGCATCTGACGGAGCCGGTGTTCGAGGCGGTCCACATGCCGCACGCGCTGGTGCACCCCGTCGCCTTCGCGATCGCCCTGGCCCTCGCCACGTACCTGCACATGCTGATCGGCGAGATGATCCCGAAGAACATCGCGCTGGCCGCCCCGGCGACCACCGCGCTGTTCCTCGCCCCGCCGCTGGTCGCCCTCACCCGGGCCCTGAAGCCGGTCGTCTTCGGCGTCAACGCCTTCGCCAACGCCCTCCTCAGGCTGCTCAGGGTGGAGCCGAGGAACGAGGTCGAGGCCGTCTTCACCGACGACCAGCTGGCCCGCATGGTCGTCGACGCCAGCGAGGCCGGACTGCTCACCCCGGCCGACGGCGATCGCCTGCGCGACGCGCTGGAGCTGGGCACCCGCCCGGTCGGCGAGATCCTGGTCCCGGCCCAGAAGATGCGCACGGTCCCGCACACGGTCACCCCGGCCGCCCTGGAGCGGGTGGCCGCCGACGCGGGCTACTCCCGCTTCCCGGTCACCGGCCCCGGCGGCACCGTCCTCGGTTACCTGCACGTCAAGGACACCCTGGGCCTGACCGACCGCGAGAGCCCCTTCCCGCGCACGGCCCCGCACCGGGTCACCCGCGTCCGCATCGACACCCCCCTGGACGACACCCTCACGGCCCTGCGCGCCGAGGACAGCCACCTGGCCGCCGTCACCGGCGAGACGGGCGCGGTCCTGGGCTTCGTGACGATGGAGGACGTCCTGACGGAACTGGTGGGCCCGACGACGCCGGTGGCCTGACGCCCGGCAGGTGGGAGACTGCGCGGGTGGACATGACGAGGGCCTCCTGGACCAACACGACGCACGACTGGGCCGCCGAAGTCGACACCGGGCATCTGGCGCTCGTCCGGGGGGCTCCGGCCGAGTTCGCTCCGGACGGCAGCCGGCACCTCGTACTCGAAGTACTCGCGTACGCCGCCGACGAGGCGTCGGACGACGGCGGGGGACGGGCCGTCGTCGTGGTCCGACCGGACGGGTCCGTGTCGGTCCGGGACGACGGACGGGGTACCGACACCCGCCTGGACGAGCACGGCCGAAGGGTGAAGAAGCCGGTCATGGCGACGAAGGACCTGCGGTTCTTCGACTTCCCGGAGGCCGAGCCACTGCCCGACGGCAGCCCCCGGCGCGGGATGTCCGTGGTCGCGGCGCTCAGTGAGTGGCTCGTCCACACCAACCGGCGCCCCGACGGGGCCTGGACGCAGCGGTACGAGCACGGCATCCCCGTCACCGGGCTGGAGCCCGTCGAGGCCGACGGTTCGACCGGCACGCTGGTGCGCTTCAGGCCGGACAGGGCACTGGGGCCGGTGACCGGGCCGGGCGCCGACGGCCTCGCACGCCTCGCCACGGCCTGGCCGCAGCTGGAGGTGCGGGTCGACGACCGGCGCGGTGGCGGGCGGACTCGGCGGTGACCGGCGACGGGCACCGCCGCGCCCGGCACCCGACGGGCTGACGTCCGCACCCCCCTACACCGCCCGCAGCGCTTCCGCCGGAGGCGTCCGCAGGGCGTGACGCGTGGGGAGTTCGACGGTGAGCCAGGACGTGAGGGCGACCGTGGCCGCCACTGCCGGGAGCAGCCAGGCGGGACCCGCGGGCCAGGGGCGGCCGAGGAGGCCCTGGCCCAGCAGGGCGAGCGGGACGGCGGACAGGGAAAGGCCGGAGACGAGGGCCGCGGCGGCGATCACCGCGGCCTCGCGGCGCATCATCGCGCGGATCTGCCGGGGCGTCGTGCCGACCAGGCGCAGGGCGGCGATCTCGGACCGGCGCTGGGCGGTGGCGGCGACCAGCTTGTTGGCGATGCTCAGAAGCAGGTAACCGAGCAGGACGACGATGACGGCCAGGTTGATCCACACCTCGGGCGGGGCGTCCGCGCCGGTGTCGTCCGGGGCCGTGCCGGCGACGGCCAGGCCGGTGCGGCCGGCGGCCAGCGCGGTCAGGGCCGCCGCGGCCTCGGGCGTGCCGTCGGTGCGGACCAGGACGCGCCGGTCGAGGTCGGTCGTGGTGTGCCCGGCGGCCAGCCGGCGGGAGAGGACGACCGGGCCGAAGCCCAGCCCGCGGTCGTACACGGCGACGACCCGGGCGTCGACGCGGGCCCCGTCGCCGAGCACCAGGCGGATCCGCCTTCCGAGCCCCGCGTCGCGCGTGCGGGCGGCCTCGCGGCTGACGGCGACCGTCGCACCGGTCAGCCGGTCCAGGTAGCCCTCCGTGACGCCCGGGTCCACGACGGCACGGGCCCCCGGGGCGAGGATCATCGCGGAGGCCGACTCGGCAGCGGGCTCGCCGAACTCCTCGTACTCCCACACCACCGTGGTCGACCCGGCCGGCGCCGCCGACCGCACGCCGGGCACCGCCCGTACGGCCGGCAGGGTGTCCGCGGGCAGTCCGCCGAGGCCCGGTGCGGTCACCTCGTACTGGGCGAGGGTGCCGGCGCGGGTGTCGGCGGAGGTGGCGGCGAGCACCGTGGTCTGCGCGAACGTGTAGGTAAGGACGAAGACGACCGCCATGGCCGGCGGGCTGACCGTGCCCGACAGGCGGATCGCGTAGGCGCGGACGTTGGACAGTGCCAGCCAGGTCGGGGCCGCGACGCCGGGGCGCAGTCGCCGTACGACCGCCTCGGCCGCGCCCTTGACCAGGGCCGGGCCGGACAGTGCCAGGCCGATCGCGGCGAGGATGCCCGCGATGGACGTGGCCGATGCCGCGATGACGGTCCGGGAGAGCAGTGGCGCCGCCGCCGCCGCGCACGCGCCGAGGATCAGCAGCCAACCGGCCCGGGTCCTCGCCCGGGACGGGGTGCGCGGCTCGCTGCGCGACTCGGCGACCGCCTCGGTGGCCGGTCTGCGGGAGGTGCGCCAGGCCGCGCACCGGGCGGAGATCCGCACGGCCACCGTGATCAGGAGCAGGGTGGCGAGCGCGGGCAGCGGGCCGACGGTGAGGGGGAGGCCGTCCGGGAGCACGCCGCGGTCGGCCAGCAGTGCGCGGAAGCGGCCCGCCAGCAGGTAGCCCACGGCCACGCCCGGCGCCAGGGCCACGGCGGCGACGACCGTCGACTGCGCGGCGGCCAGGCGGCGGATCTGCTTCGGGGTCGCGCCGACCGCCCGCATCAGCGCCAGGTCGCGGCGCTGCCCGGCGATGGTCACGCCCAGCGCGCCCGCGACGACGAAGCCGGTGATCAGCAGCACGATCCCCGCGAGTGAACCGGCGAGCAGGACCAGCAGCGAGCGCGCCGATCCCACGCCGGGCTCCACCGCCTCGCCCCGGTCCGCACCGGTGGCGACCCGCAGACCCGTGCCCGCCACCTCCGCGCGGACGGCGGCGGCGACCCGCTCCCCGGCACCTTCGCCGACCCGCAGCCCGATCAGGTCGACGGTCCCGGCACGCGGGCCCTTGCCGCCGGCGTCGCGTCCGGCCAGTCCGGCGGCCGTCCCGTCCGCGAAGTAGACGCCCGCGCCGGGGGCGTCGACCAGCGCGGAGACCCGGTAGGAGGCGGTGGGGCGGCCGTTGGCCACGACCCGGACCCGCTCGCCCACCGCGAGGCCCGCCGCCGCGTCCACGGCGACCTCACCGGCGCCGGACGGTGCCCGTCCCTCGACCCGCGCGTCCGCCAGCAGCTTGGTCGAGGACCAGCCGTGGCCCGCCGTCCCCGGGTCCGCCGCGACCGGGACGATCCGTCCGCGGGCGTCGGCGAGCGCGGCCGGGAAGCCGATGTCACCGACCGCCGCGGTGACGCCGGGCAGGACGGCCAGCCGGCCGACGAGCCGGCCGGGGACCGTGGCCCGCTCGGGCAGCGCGATCGGCAGGTCACCGCGCGGGTGGAACGCCTGGTCGGCGGCGACCACGACGTCCGCGCCGCCGAGCCGGCCCGGCGGGAGCCGGGAGCGGAGTCCCGACTCGGCGAGTACGCCGGTGGTGGTGATCAGCGCCGCGCCGCCCAGCACCGCGCACGCCACGGCGAGCAGTGCGGTGATCCGGTGCGCGGCCATGCGCAGGGCGAGGTGCAGCACGGCTACCGCTCCCCCAACGCGACGAGACGATCGGCCAGTTGCGGTGCCGACGGCCGCTCCAGTGCCTCGACGACCCGGCCGTCGGCCATCACCAGTGCCCGGTGCGCGCGGGCCGCGGCGGCCGGGTCGTGGGTGACCATGACCACCGTCTGGCCGAGATCGTCGACGAGTGCCCGCAGCAGGCCGAGTACCTGATGGGCGCTGCGCAGGTCCAGCGCACCGGTCGGCTCGTCCGCGAAGACGACGGCGGGCTTCGCCGCCAGCGCCCGTACGACGGCGGCCCGTTGCTGCTGCCCGCCGGACAGCTCGGCCGGGCGGTGCGACAGCCGGTCGGCCAGCCCCACCCGCCCGGTCAGCGTGCGCAGCCAGTCCCGGTCCGGGCGCCGGCCGGCCAGGCGCAGCGGCAGCGTGATGTTGTCCTCGAGGCTGAGGGACGGGATCAGGTTGTACGCCTGGAACACGAACCCGACGCGCTCGCGGCGCAGTTCGGTCCGGCGGGTCTCGTTCAGCCCCGAGATCTCCTGCCCGTCGATGCGGACAGTGCCCGACGTCGGGGAGTCCAGCCCGGCGGCGCAGTGCATCAGGGTGCTCTTGCCGGAGCCCGAGGGCCCCATCACGGCGAGGAACGTGCCGTGTTCCACGGTCAGCGACACGTCGTCGAGGGCCCGTACGCCGCCCGGGTAGGCCCTGGCGACGTGGGCCAGCGCGATGGCGGGCGCCCTGCGCGCGGTGGCCGTCGTGGGGGCGCTGCTCACCGCCGTCCCCGCAGGCCGCGCACGACGAGGCTCCCGGCGGCGAGCACGGTGACCACGCCGCTGGCCAGGTGCACCGCGGTGGGGGCGCCCGCGAGGGAGGCGGCCATGTTGGCGACCGCGCTGACCACGACGACGGCCCACAGCACCGTGCGCAGGACGTCCCCGCGGGAGACGGCGTCCGGGCCGTCGCCGGGGGTTCGGGGTGTGCTCAGGCGGTAGGGGTCCTGGTGCGTCATGGCTGCGCCTCCGTCGGTGTCGCTCTCGGTCGCCTCCGACGCTAGGGACCGCGCCCCCGTCCGGCCGATCCCGTGGGCGCCCGGACCGAGGTACAGCAGGCTGTACTCTCCGGCTCCGTACGCGTCACCGGGGCACGGGGCGGCATAGGGTCGGACACGCCGCGGTGCGGTGAGCGGCTCGGAGCGCCGCGGGCCGGAGGGAGACGGGCGGATGACGGTGCCGATCACATCCTTGCGGGAGACCGCCGTACGGACCCTGCGATCCGCCGGTGCGGCGATCGGGCAGCTCGTCGGCGGGTTCGGTACGGCCGTCCTGGCGCTGGGCGTGCTGGCGCTGCTGGCCGTGGCGGCCGTGACCGCGCCGGCCGGCGTGGGGCTGCTGCTCGCCCCCCTCGCCCTGCGCGCCCTGCACGCGCTCGCCCGCCGGGAACGCGAGCGCCTGTCCCGCCGCGGCACCGGGATCGTCCCGCCCGATCCGCCGCCCACCCGGCTGCGGCCCGCCCTGGCCGACCCCACCACCCGGCGCGAGCTGAGCTGGCTGGTCCGGCACGCCACGCTGGGGTTCCTCCTGGGCCTGCTCGGTCTGCTGCTTCCTCTCTTCGCCTTCCGGGACACCACGTTTCCGCTGTGGTGGCGGCTGGGCCCCGGGGACGCGACGACCACGTCGGTGGGCGTCGGCACCGCGCACACCTGGCTCGACGCGGTCGCGGCGGTCCTGCTGGGCGTGGGCTGGATCGCGATCGTCGTGGGCCTGGGCCCGGGGATGGCGCGACTCCAGTCCGGCCCGGCGCGGCGGTTGCTGGCGGCCGGTCCGGACACGGACCTTTCGCTGCGGGTGGCGGAACTGACCGCCACGCGGGCGGCGGCTCTGGACGCGCACGCCACCGAGCTGCGCCGGATCGAGCGGTCCCTGCACGACGGGGCGCAGAACCGGCTGGTGTCGGTGACGGTGCTGCTGGGCGCGGCGCGGCGGATGGCGGCGCGTGATCCCGCCGGGGCGGACGAGCTGCTGGAACGGGCGCAGTCCGCCGCGGAGCAGGCCTTGGCTCAGCTGCGTTCGGTGGCGCGGGGCATCCTGCCGCCGGTACTGGCCGACCGCGGGCTCGCGGGGGCGCTGTCGGGGCTGGCGGCGGACTGCGGGGTGCCGTGCCGGGTCGAGGCGGACGCGTCGGAGCGGTGTGCGGCGGCGGTCGAGGCGACGGCGTACTTCGTGGTGGCGGAGGCGTTGACGAACATCGCGAAGCACAGCGGCGCCGAGCGGGCCTCGGTCACGGCCCGGGCCCGTGGGGGCCGGCTGCGCCTGGTGATCGAGGACGACGGCAGGGGAGGCGCCGACGAGGACGGCGGCTCGGGCCTGACCGGTATCCGCCGCCGCGTCGCGGCACTGGACGGCACCCTCCGCCTGACCAGCCCACCCGGCGGCCCCACCACCCTGGAGGTGGACCTCCCCTGCGGGACATGACCCGCGGCGGGGGACGCGCCCGGCGGCCGGTACCGGCGCCCGTGATCCCGGTGGAATCTGTGCTCGCCGTGACAACTCTCCTGCCGGCGTGATGGGAGTTCAGGTGGGGGCGGGCCCCTGGAGCGCGGGCTGAACGCCGAAGGCCGGCCGCGGGCCGCCGGCCGGCTCGACGACGACCGGCACCCGACGCGAGTACTTGGGCGGGGCGGCCGGGCCGATCGGCGCCGCACCCGGATTTCTCCGCTCCCTCGGTGGGGCGGCACCGAGGGAGCGGCGCGACGGAGGAAAATCTCATCCCGGTGAAACAGGTATTCGCCGCACGCCGGAAAAAGTATCCGTCCGCAGAATGCCATGCTTTCTTCGGCGATTCCTTTGCCGGGTTGCCGATTCATTTCATGCTAGGCTGGACATCAGTTGCAGTTGTGGTTGCCATATGCGTTACCGGTTTTCCGGGCAGGTGATCATCGCAGCGATGGGAAGGCTCGCACAGTGCGGGTCTCCAGCACTGCCTAGGAGTAAAAGACATGGCTTCCGGTACCGTGAAGTGGTTCAACGCCGAAAAGGGTTTCGGTTTCATCGCGCAGGACGGCGGCGGCGCCGACGTCTTCGCCCACTACTCGAACATCGCCGCCCAGGGCTTCCGCGAGCTGCAGGAAGGCCAGCGGGTGAACTTCGACGTCACGCAGGGCCAGAAGGGCCCGCAGGCGGAGAACATCGTTCCCGCGTAACACGCGCGAACCACGCATCGAGGGCCCGCACCGCACGGTGCGGGCCCTCTGCGTGTGCTCACCAGCCGGTCGCCAGCAGGTGGTTGAGGAGCAGCGCCAGCACCGCCTGCGCCGCCAGCCAGCCGCGCGGACGGGTCAGGAACGCGCCGGCCGGGAGGAGCCACAGGGCGAAGGGGAGCCAGATGCGCTCCGTCTCCGCCTTGCTCATGCCGGACAGGTCGGCGGCCAGCAGGGCGAGCAGCCCGGCGGCCACGAGGACCGCCAGCCGCACCTCCTCGACGCGCACGCCCGCGCTCCCGGCCCGCACGCCCCCCGTGCTCTCGGCGTGCACGCCCCCCGTGTCCTCGCCCCCCGTGTCCTCGGCGCGCACGCCCTCGGCGCGCCGCCGGACCAGTACGCCCCCGGCCCGCCGCAGGCCCGCCACCGTCGCCAGGCCCGTGATCAGCACCGTGCAGGCGAGGTTGGCCCACACCCAGTAGCCGTAGGGGCGGATCCCGCCCGCGCCCTCGTAGTAGCGGGTGACCAGCAGGTGGTACGCCTCCCACCAGTCGAACCCGGCCGCCGTGAACGCCACCGGCACCACCGCCGCACCCGCCAGCAACGGCACCAGCAGCACCGGCCGCTGCCGCACCCCGCGCCGGCCGAGCAGCAGCACCGCCGCCGCGAGCACCGCGAACAGCGTCAGGCCGTACGACAGGTAGCAGGTCAGCCCGAACAGCAGTCCCGAGCCCGCCGCCCACCACGGCGAGCGTCCGGTGACCGCGAGGGCCAGCAGCGCCACGGCCCACGCGGCGACCGCCGCGAAGTAGCCGTCGGCGGACGTGCCCGCCCACACCGCGGCCGGTGCCAGGACCAGGAAGGGCGCCGCCCGCCGGGCGAGCCGCTCGCCGGCCAGTGCCCGTACCGCCACCAGTACCGCCACGCACCCCGTCGCGCCCACGGTGATGGTGAAGGCCCCGGCCCAGCCCCCGCCGCCGAGCCCGATCCGGTCGAGCAGTACGTAGGTGAGCGTGGCCGCCGGCGGGTGACCGGCGATGTGGGCGGGCCAGTTGTCGGGGGAGTGGAGGAGGATGTGCCCGGTGAAGTCGCGCAGGGTCGCCGGGATGTCGTGCCAGCGGTCGATGACCGAGAGGTACTCGAGGCGGGTCGTGAGCCGGCCGGCGACGCCCCGGTGCCAGCCGTCGATCAGGGCCAGCGACCAGACCCAGGCCATCGCCGCACCCCAGGCCGCGGGGAGCAGCGCGCGCCACGGCAGCCGGGCGGCGACGCCGGGACCGTACGCCACGGCCGCCGCCGCGACCACGACGGCGGCCGGGGTGCCGGGGCCCAGGTGCGGGTCCCAGCGGCCCAGCAGGGGCGGCCAGCCGACGATCAGGTCGTCGTAGGTGAACAGGTACCGGCCGATCAGGACGGCGGCCGTCACGAGCAGCACGGCGGCCGCGGCGGTGTACAGGTCGTGGGGAACGGAGCGCAGGCGGTTCACCTCGGCACCGTAAGCCGGGAGATCGCGCGCCGGGCGGCGCACATGGCGGACGTCAGCGTTTCGTCATGGGTCGCGGACCGTCCGGAGGGCCGGTCCCGGCCTACGGTCGGGAGATGCGCGACCTCGCCCCACGGCTTCCTTCCTCTCCGGGCTTCTGGCGCAGCCCGCTGCGCGGCCCCTGGTTCACCTCGGTGCTCGGCCTCGTCCTGCTCGTCGGCATCACCGTGCTGTTCCTGACCGGGCTGCTCTCGTACGCCGCCTACAACCCCGGCCTGTCCCCGGTCAACGACAAGACCCCCGACAAGGGGCTCCTCGGCTTCTACCTCTTCGCGTGGCCGACCGGCCCCGTGTGGCTGTACCGCCTCACGCAGGGCGTCCACGTCACCCTCGGGCTGGCCCTGATCCCGGTGCTGCTGGCCAAGCTGTGGTCGGTGGTGCCGAAGCTGTTCACACTGCCGCCGGTCCGCTCGCTCGCCCACGCGCTGGAGCGGATCTCGCTGCTGCTGCTGGTCGGCGGCGCGCTGTTCGAGTTCGTGACCGGTGTGCTCAACATCCAGCTGGAGTACCTGTTCCCGGGCTCCTTCTACCCGCTGCACTTCTACGGTGCCTGGGTCTTCTTCGCCGCGTTCGTGGCCCACGCCGTGCTGAAGGTGCCGGCCGCGCTGCGCAACGTCCGGCGCATGCGCGACGAAGGGCGCACGCCCGCCGGGGACACGGAGGACCCGGACGGACTGCGCTCGGCGCGGCCCGACGCGCCGACCGTGTCGCGGCGCGGGGCGCTGTGGACGGTCGGCGGGGGCTCCCTGCTGCTCCTCGCGACCGGCTCCGGGCGCTCCTTCGACGGGGCGGCGCGTGCGACGGCCGTGCTGGCACCGCACGGCGGGGCCGAACCGGGCGGCGGCCCGAACGGCTTCCAGGTCAACAAGACCGCCGCCTACGCGGGCATCGACGCGGCCGAGACACGCGAGGACGCGTGGCGGCTCGTCGTCGTGGGCCGCACCGGCACGGTCCGCCTCGGCCGCGCCGAGCTGCTTCGACTGCCGCAGCACAGCGCCGCGTTGCCCATCGCCTGCGTCGAGGGCTGGTCGACCTCGGACCAGTGGTGGCGCGGGGTGCGGCTGCGGGACCTCGCCGCGCTGGTCGGCTTCGACGGCGACCCGCCGGACGTGTTCGTCGAGTCCCTCCAGCGGCGCGGCGCCTTCCGGCGCGGAGCCCTGCGCGCCAACCAGGTGGCCGACCCGCGCTCCCTGCTCGCCCTGTCCGTCAACGGCGAGCCGCTGAGCCCGGACCACGGTTACCCGGCGCGGACCATCGTGCCCGCCGCGCCCGGCGTGCTCAACACCAAGTGGGTGGCCCGGATGACGTTCGGAGAGCTGGGATGAACCTCCTGCGCAGGCCCCGGCCGCGGCCGTCGCTGCCGTCGTTGCGGCCCGTGATCGGCAGCCCTTTCCAGATCCTCCTGCTGGCCTGCTCGTTCGCGCTCGCGGGCTACGCCGGAGTGCGGCTGCTCGCCGGCGACTGGCTCGGCGTGGCGCTGTGGTTCGTGGGGGCGGCGCTGCTGCACGACCTGGTGCTGCTGCCGCTGTACGCGGTGGCCGACCGGGCCGTCGTACGCGGGCTTGGTGCGGTGCGCCACCGGGAGTCGGCGCTGTACGTGCGGGTCCCGGCCGCGTACTCCGGGCTGCTTCTGCTGGTGTGGTTCCCGCTGATCAGCGGCCGGGTGGACGCGCGTTACCGGTCGGTGGCCGCGCTGTCGGCCGAGGGCTTCCTCACCCGCTGGCTGCTGATCACGGCCGTGCTGTTCGGCGGCTCGGCGCTGCTGCTCGCGCTGCGGCTGCTGCGCAGTGCGACGAAGCGGCGCTCCCCCGAGGCCCACTGACCGGCCGTCCGCCAGCCGGCGGCACCCGCGCGCCTCAGCAGGGCGCGGGTGCCGATCCGCGCCCAGGGGAACGGGCTGCCGGAGGCGTGGGCGTCGGCGTCGGTGACGTCGACGACCTGTACGTGGGCGCGCTCGTCGACGTCGGCCGGGGCCGTCTCGGCGATCAGCAGACCGCCGGGTGCCAGCAGGGCGGCGACGCGGGCGAGCAGGGCGCGGGGGTCGCCGCCGATACCGATGTTGCCGTCCATGAGGAGGACGGTGTCCCAGCGTCCCTCGCCGGGCAGCGGCTCGAACACGGAGCGCCGCAGCGACTGCCCGCCTAGCCCCACGGTGCGGGTCACGGCGGCCTCGCTGACGTCGATGCCGAGGACGGTCCGGCCCCGGGCGGCGAGTTCCGCCACCAGCCGGCCGGGTCCGCAGCCCACGTCGAGCACGGCGCCCTCGCAGCGGTCCAGCGCCTCCAGGTCGACCGCGTCGGCCCGCGCGCACCAGCGCTCCACCTCCAGGGGCAGGAGCCATCCGTCGGTACGGCGCAGGAACAGCGGCCCGTGTCCCGACCGCAGGGCGGCGGCGTAGGGGTCGGAGGCGTCCCAGGCCTGGGAGGCGGGGAGCGCGGAGCGCAGGCCGGCGTCCGCGGGCGCGGCCTTCACCGGCTCGCCCGCCGGTCCGTGTCCGCGCACGCCGCCAGCCGGTCGGCGAAGCGGCCGTGCGGCGCCAGAGCGGCGACGGCGCGGGCGTCGGCGGCGGTGTCGACGTCGCGCAGGGGCGGCAGGTCCCGTACCCGCAGTCCCGCCGCCGTGAGCCGCTCACGCTGCACGGCCCCCGTCACCGGCGTCGACATGGGCACGCCCCGCAGCAGAGCGGGCGCGGGGCGGGCCAGGCCCAGGGCCCAGAAGCCGCCGTCCTCGGCCGGACCGAACCAGGCGTCGCAGTCGGAGAAGTCCACGTCCAGGAGGTCCGGCGTCACCTGCGGGGTGTCCATCCCGATCAGCAGGGCCGGGCCCGCGCAGCCCGCGAACGCCTCCGCGAGCCGTGCGTCGAGGCCGCCCGCGCACTGCGGGACGACGTCGAAGCCGGGCGGCAGCCAGCGGCCGGGGGCGCCGTCGAGCACCAGTACCC
The DNA here is from genome assembly GCF_043200575.1 of Streptomyces sp. NPDC048392. Classification (NCBI taxonomy): domain Bacteria; kingdom Bacillati; phylum Actinomycetota; class Actinomycetes; order Kitasatosporales; family Streptomycetaceae; genus Streptomyces; species Streptomyces sp. NPDC048392. The sequence goes on along the minus strand of NZ_JBICYB010000009.1, from coordinate 135,653 downwards.
GGCGCCGCGCGGGCGTCGCGGCCACGGCGGTCAGGGTGTCGGCGAGGGCCGCCTCGGCCAGCGCGGCCGCCTCGGTGGGGGTGAAGGGCGGGGTCAGCCGGGTCTTGACCCGGCCGGGACGCGGCTCCTTGGCGATGACGAGGAGAGTGGTCGTGGCGGTCACCTCGGACTCCCTTCGCGGACCGGGCCGCGGACCGGCGCCTCGGCCAGGACGCGACGCATGTCCCGTACCGCGTGCCAGGTGCCGCGCCACGTCCCGGTCACCTTCGAGGCGCCGGTGCGGGGCAGGTAGGGCACGTCGTGCTCGGTGATCCGCCAGCCCGCGTCGGCGGCCCGCACCACCATCTGGAGCGGGTAGCCGCTGCGCCGGTCGGTGAGGCCGAGGGCGAGCAGGTGCTCGCGCCGGGCGGCGCGCAGCGGCCCGAGGTCGTGCAGCCGCAGTCCGGTGCGGTGGCGCAGCATCCGGGCCAGGGCGAGGTTGCCCGCGCGGGCGTGGGCGGGCCACGCGCCCACGCTCTGCGGGCGCCGGCGGCCGAGCACCAGGTCGGAGGTGCCGGCGCGGATCTCCCGTGCGAAGGGCGTCAGCAGGGCCGGGTCGAGGGAGGCGTCGCAGTCGCAGAAGCAGACGATGTCGGCGGACGCGGCGGTCAGCCCGGCGTGGCAGGCGGCGCCGAAACCGCGGCGCGGCTCGGTCACCACCGTCGCGCCGAGCGAGCGGGCGAGGTCCGCCGAGCCGTCGGTGGAGCCGTTGTCGACGACGAGCGCACGCCAGCCGGCCGGGATGCGGGCCAGGACCCAGGGGAGGGCTCCGGCCTCGTTCAGGCAGGGGAGTACGACGTCGACGTCCGGAGCGTGCGAGGTGGTCACGGCCCTCACCCTACGAAGCGGAATCGGACGAATCGGGTTCCCACTCCTTACGAAACACGGACGTCGCGGGCCCGGCCGCGCCCGGGAGGGGCACCGGCGCGGGGGCGGTGCGACGCTGGGGGAATGCAGCAGCCCCACGAGTCCGCTCCCGCGGAAGCGTCCCCGGCCCCGCCTCCGGGCGGTTCGCCGTCCCCGGGCGGTTCGGCGTCCCCGGCCCCGTCTCCGGATGGTTCGCCGTCCCCTGGCGGCGGTTCAGCGTCTGCGGATGGTTCGGCGTCTCCGGGCGGTCCGCCGTTCCCGGGCGGTTCGGCGTCTCCGGGTGGTTTGCCGTCTCCGGGCGGTTCGGCGTCTCCGGATGGTTCGCCGTCCCCTGGCGGCGGTTCAGCGTCTGCGAACGGTGAGCCGTCTCCTGGCGGTTCGCCGTCCCCGGGCGGGCGCCCGGCCGTCCCCGCCCGGATCCTGGTCGTCGACGACGACCCCACCGTCGCGGAGGTCGTGGCCGGCTACCTCGACCGCGCGGGTTACCGCGTCGACCGGGCCGACGACGGTCCGGCCGCGCTCACCCGGGCCGCCGCGCACCGGCCGGACCTGGTGGTCCTCGACCTGATGCTGCCCGGCATGGACGGCCTGGAGGTGTGCCGGCGGATGCGCGGCCAGGGGCCCGTGCCGGTCATCATGCTGACCGCCCGGGGCGACGAGGACGACCGCATCCTCGGCCTGGAGGTCGGCGCCGACGACTACGTGACCAAGCCCTTCAGCCCGCGGGAACTGGTGCTGCGGGTGGAGTCCGTACTGCGCCGCACCCGGCCCGCCGCGGCACCGCGCCCGCCGTCCGCGGCCGGTCTGACCGCCGACCCCACCGCTCGCAGGGCCACCAAGGACGGCACCGAACTGGCCCTGACCCTCCGGGAGTTCGATCTCCTCGCCTTCTTCCTGCGGCACCCGGGGCGGGCGTTCGCCCGGGAGGAGCTGATGCGCGAGGTGTGGGGCTGGGACTTCGGCGACCTGTCCACCGTCACGGTCCATGTCCGCCGGCTGCGCGGCAAGGTCGAGGACGACCCGGCCCGGCCCCGGCTGATCCAGACCGTGTGGGGCGTGGGCTACCGCTTCGACCCGGCCGGACGGGAGGCGGACTGACCATGCAAGACACCCTCCTCATCGCCCTCTACGCCTTCGCCGGCGCCGCCGCCGCCGGCCTGGCGGGCGCGGCCGTACTGCGGCTGATCCGGCGGCGCTCGCTGACGGCGTCGCTGGCCGTGGTGGCGGCGGTCGCCGTCCTCGCGATGCTCGCGGGCACGCTGGCCGTCGCGTGGGCCATGTTCCTTTCCCCGCACGACCTGTCCGTCGTCACGACCGTCGTGGCGATGGCGGCGGTCGTCTCGCTGGCCACCGCGCTGCTGCTGGGCCGCTGGGTGGTCGCCCGGAGCCGCGAACTGACAATCGCGGCACGGGCGTTCGGCGACGGCGGCGGTTACGCGGCGCCCACCACACCGGCGACCGCCGAACTGGACGCGCTCAGCCGCGAACTGGCGGCCACCAGCGCCCGGCTCGCGCAGTCCAGGGAGCGGGAGCGCGCTCTGGAGACCTCCCGGCGCGAGCTGGTCGCGTGGATCTCGCACGACCTGCGTACCCCGCTGGCCGGTCTGCGGGCCATGTCCGAGGCGCTGGAGGACGGGGTGGCCGCCGACCCCGACCGCTACCTCCGCCAGATCCGCACCGAGGTGGAACGCCTCAACGACATGGTCGGCGACCTCTTCGAACTCTCCCGCATCCACGCCGGCACGCTCCCCCTCGCCCCGGCCCGGATCTCGCTCTACGACCTGGTCGGCGACGCCCTCGCGGGCGTGCATCCGCTCGCGCGCGAGCAGGGTGTACGGCTGGTCGGCGACGCCGTGGCGGCGGTGCCCGTCGAGGTGGACGGCAAGGAGATGAGCAGGGTTTTGGGCAACCTGCTGGTCAACGCGATCCGCCGTACCCCCGCCGACGGCACGGTCGCGGTCGCCGCCGAGCGGTCCGCCGACGGCGTGGTGGTCTCCGTGACCGACGGCTGCGGAGGCATCCCCGAGGAGGACCTGCCGCGCGTGTTCGACACCGGGTGGCGCGGCACCCACGCTCGTACACCACCGGCCGGCGCGGGCCTCGGTCTCGCCATCGTCCGCGGCATCGTGGAGGCCCACCGCGGGCACGCCTCGGTCCGCAACATCCCCGGCGGCTGCCGCTTCGAGGTGACGCTGCCCCTGGCGGAGGCCTGAGCCCGTGACGGCGCCCGTGGTGGTGGCGGAGGCCTGAGCCCGTGACGGCGCCCGTGGTGGTGGGGAGTTGCGGCTGCTGTCGGTGGGTTCACTCGCCGCGTAGTCCCGCGTGGGCGAACTCCCGCATGCCCTCCGCGAATCCCACCCGGGGCCGCCAGCCCAGCTCGGACCGCAGGCGCGCGGAGTCGGCGGTGATGTGGCGGACGTCGCCGAGGCGGTACTCGCCGGTGACGACGGGCTCCGGGCCGCCGTACGCGGCGGCCAGGGCGGTGGCCATCTCGCCCACCGTGTGCGGCTCACCGCTGCCGGTGTTGCGGGCGTTGAGGGTGCCGTCCGGCAGCCGCGCCTCCAGGGCCGCGACGTTCGCCGCGGCCACGTCCCGCACGTGCACGAAGTCCCGGCGCTGGCGGCCGTCCTCGAAGACGCGCGGGGCCTCGCCGCGGGCCAGTGCGGAGCGGAAGAAGGAGGCGACACCGGCGTACGGGGTGTCGCGGGGCATCCGGGGGCCGTACACGTTGTGGTAGCGCAGCGACAGCGCCGTCGCGCCGGTCGTCCGGGCCCAGGCGGCGGCCAGATGCTCCTGGGCCAGTTTGGTCGTGGCGTACACGTTGCGCGGGTCGGCCGGGGCGTCCTCGCCGACCAGCCCGGGGGACAGGTCCGCGCCGCACTCCGGGCACACGGGCTCGAACCGGCCCGCGTCCAGGTCGGCGACGGCGCGCGGCCCGGGCCGCACCACCCCGTGCCGTGGACACGCGTACCGCCCCTCCCCGTACACCACCATCGACCCGGCGAGCACGAGCCGCCGGACGCCCGCCTCCGCCATCGCGGTGAGCAGTACGGCGGTGCCGAGGTCGTTGCGCGAGACGTACTCCGCCGCGTCGGCGAACCCGTTGCCAAGGCCGACCATCGCCGCCTGGTGGCACACGGCGTCCACGCCCGCCAGCGCCCGCGCGACGGCCGCCGGATCGCGCACGTCGGCGCCGGGGTCCTCGCGGACGTCGTAGCCGACGGGCTCGTGCCCGTGCTCCCGCAGGGCCTCCGCGACGTGGGACCCGATGAAACCGGCACTGCCGGTGACCAGTACGCGCATGCGCCCACGCTAGGCCCGCGGGCGCGCCGGGCCGGGTGGCGCGACCGGCACGTCACGGGTCCGTAAGAAGCGGGTGCGGTCATCGCCGAGGGTGACTTTGCCGTTCCTTTGCAACCCGCTCGGTTCCCGCCTCGTCTCTCCGTCCGATCCGCAGCACATCCGCGCGGCGCGCCGACGCGCCGACGCGCCGACGACCGGAGAGAGCGACCCGATGCGCCGAACCATCCTCAGTGCCGTGGCCCTGGCCTGCACCGCCGTACTGGCGGGCACCGTGCCCGCGTTCGCCGACGACCCCACCCCGGCCCCCTCCGTCCCCGCCGAGCGGGCCCCGAGCCCCGGCACCGGACCGACCGATGCCCCCGCGCCGTCCGCCAGTGTCCCGGCACAGGAGCCGGGCCAGACGCCGGCCCCCGCGCCGGCCGACGGCCAGGTCTCCGTCGTGCCCGAGGGCGCGGCCGACACCGGAGTGGCGGCGCCGTCGTCCTCCGGGACCGACGAGGGGCTCGTCGGGGCGGGCGCCGGCGGGGTGCTCCTCGCGGGCGGCGCGGTCCTCTTCGTCGTACGCCGTCGACGGGCGGCGACCGGGGCGTGACCCGGCGTCCCTGGCCCGCCCCCGCCCTCGCCCTCGCCGCCGCGCTGGCCGCGCTGGCCGTGCTGCTCGCGGGCTGCGGCGGCGGCCAGGAGGACGAGGCCGCCGCCCCTCCCGCGACCGGCGCGACCTCGCCGCCGCCCGCGCAGGCCCCGGCGAAGCCGGTGCGGCCCCTGGCGCGTTCGGTGCCGGTGGGGCTGCGCATCCCGGCCATCGGGGTCGACACCCCGGTGCTGCGGCTCGGGCTGGCGCCGGACGGCACGGTGGAGGTCCCGCCGGTCACGCACGACGACCGCGCCGGCTGGTACCGGCACTCGCCGACCCCGGGGCAGGTGGGTCCGTCGGTCCTCCTCGGCCACGTCACGGTGGGCGCCTACGGGGACGGCGTCTTCCGGCACCTCGCACGGCTGCGCCCCGGCGACCGGATCGAGACACGCCTGGAGAACGGCACGACCGCGCGGTTCACGGTCACCGCCGTGCGGACGGTCTCGAAGACCGGGTTCCCGACGGACGACGTCTACGGGGACGTGGCCCGACCGGAGTTGCGGCTCATCACCTGCGGCGGCCCGCGCGACGGCGAGGAGTACCGGGACAACGTCATCGTCTTCGCCGGACTGAGCGCCACCACGGCCGCCCGGCGCCCTGCGGGCTCCTGACCGGGGAGCGCGCGTACCGCAACACCCTCACGACCATGGAGAGCGTTGAAACGGTCCCGTGACAGGGCGGCGTCCGAGCTGTTCGCCGCCCTGTATCCGCGCCTCGCCGGCTGGTGCCGCCGGCTCGTCGACGACGACGAGACGGCCCACGAGATCGCCTCGGAGGCGTTCACCCGGCTCTGGGCCCGCTGGACGTCCGTGGAGGAGCCCCGCGGCTTCCTCTACGTCACGGCCGCCAACCTCGTCCGGGACCACTGGCGCAAGCTGGAGCGCGAGCGCCGGGCGGTGCGCAGGGTCACCGCGGAGGTCGCCGTGCGCCCGCACCCCGAACAGGCCGACCCGTCGGTGCGGTTGCTCGTACAGTCCCTGCCGGAGCGCCTGCGCGTGCCGATCCTGCTGCACTACTACGCCGACATGCCGATCCGGGAGGTGTCCGTGCTGACCGGGCGCAAGGAGGGGACCGTCAAGGCCGACCTGCACGCGGCCCGGGAACTGCTGCGCGTCCATCTGAGGAGAAGCCTTGACCACACGCCTTGAGGACGGCCGGGACGGTCATGACGACCGCGACGACTGGGACGAGCCGGGGTCCGAGCGGGACGGCGACGATCCGCTGCTGGTCGTGCTGCGTCCGGGTGCCGAGTTCCTGGGCCCGCCGCCGGGCCGCTACGAGGCGATCCGCCGTGCGGCGTCCCGGCGGCGCCTGCTGCGCGCCGCCGCCGGTGCCGCGGCGACCGCTGCCGCCGCCGCCCTGATCGCGCTGCCGCTGCACTGGGCGGTCCCCGGCCCGTCCACGCGCCCGACGCCGCCGCTGGCCCCTGCCCCCGCCGCCCCCACACCGGAGGTCTCACCGAGTCCCGCTCCGCCCCGTGACTCCACGCGGGCGCCCTGGCCGAGTTCCGGCCTGCCGACCGATGCCCCCGCGCCGACCGATGCCCCGACGCCGACCGCTGTCACGCCGTCGGCCTCGCACCCGTCGGCCTCGCACCCGTCGGCCTCCCGGCCGTCGGCCGAGACCAGCGCGCCCCGCGCGGGGCGGGCACCGTCGGACGGGCCCGGGCAGGAGCCGTGGGCCGACCCCGGTACCGCGCCCACACCCTCTGAGCAGGACACTTCGGAGCGGGACGGCACAGCTGTTACAACGGGGTGATGATCTATCACGTGGTGCCGCTCGCGGAGTGGCACGCCGACCCGGACCGGCCGTACGCGCCCGCATCCCTCGCCGGGGACGGGTTCGTCCACTGCTCGCCCGACGAGGAGACGACGCTCTCCGTCGTCAACGCCTTCTACCGAGACGCGCCCCGGCCGCTGGTGGCGCTGCTCCTCGACGAGGGCCGGCTCACCGCGAGGTGTGTCTGGGAGGCGGCAAAACCCGCTCCGCCGCCCGGGGTGGCCAAGGGCACGCTGTTCCCCCACGTGTTCGGCCCCGTCGACCGCGCGGCCGTCCGGCGCGTGCTGGAGGTCCGCTGGGACGACGAGGGCCGGGCCACGGGGCTGGGCTGACCGCGGAAGGCGCGGGATCGGCCGCAGCTGTCCTGGACCGGCCGCGGACGCCCTGGGGCTGACCCCGGGAGTCCTGACCCCGGGAGTCGCGGGGCCGGGGGCTGAACCGGGAGAACTCGGGACTGCTTCCGGAGGTCCGGGGGGCTGAACCCGGAGAACTCGGGACTCGTTCCGGAAGTCCGGGGGGCTGAACCCGGAGAACTCGGGACTCGTTCCGGAAGTCCTGGGGCTGAACCCGGAAGTCCTGGGGCCGGGCCTCAGACGTCCTGCGGTGTCGTGCCGCCGAGCAGCGCGGACGCCGTCTCGACCGGCGTGGCGGCGGGCGCCGGCGCGGGCTCGGCGCCGGGGGCGGGGTGGCAGGTGAAGCCGAGGCGGGCCATGGCCCGGGTGACCTCACCGCCGGAGAAGTCGCGGCGGTCCTGCCGGGTGATGACCTCGCCCACCTGCTTGACGGGGTACCGGCGGCGGCCGATCGTCACGGACTCGCCCGTGACGGGTTCGGGCGTGACGCCCTTCATCGAGTCCAGCACCCCACCCTTGGTGAGGTCGAACGGGTACCGGGCGATGACACAGCGCATGATGCCTCCACGAGGGGGATGGGGCGGGTGGGTTCTGCCGTTCACCGAAGTGGCCGGTATGGCCCGGACGGGTCCCGGCGGCCCCGGGCGCAGTGGCCCGGGGGCCCGGGAGGTGTCCTAGGCCGCCGAGCCACCGGCGGACTGGCGGCGCGGCCTGCGGCGCGGGGTTTCGCCGGTGGGCCGCCCCTGGGCGGCGCGGCCCTGGCCGGTGCGGGGCTGTGAAGCGGTGCGGCTCTGGGCCCCGGCGCCCTGTCCGCCACGTCCCTGTGCGGTACGGCCGCGGCGGCCGCGGGACGAGGTCCCCGTGCCGGAGGCGGTGCGACGGGGGCGCTCCACGACCGGCACGGTGATGATGACGGGGACACCGGAGGGGGTCTGGGCACCGGTGATGCGCGACAGCTCCGCCTCGCCCGAACGGATCGGGGTGACCTGCGGGGTGATACCGGCCGAGGCCATCAGCCGGGTCATCTCGCGTCGCTGGTCCGGCGTCACCAGGGTGACGACACTGCCGGACTCGCCGGCACGGGCCGTACGGCCGCCCCGGTGCAGGTAGTCCTTGTGGTCGCCGGGCGGGTCCACGTTGACGACCAGGTCGAGGTTGTCGACGTGGATGCCGCGGGCCGCGACGTTGGTCGCCACCAGCGCCGTCACCTGCCCGTCCTTGAACTGGGCGAGGGTCCGGGTGCGCTGCGGCTGGGACTTGCCGCCGTGCAGGCCGGCGGCGCGCACCCCGCTCTTCAGCAGGTGCTTCACCAGCCGGTCCACCCGGTGCTTGGTGTCCAGGAACATGATCACCCGGCCGTCGCGCGCCGCGATCTCCACGGTCGCGCGCTGCTTGTCCTCCTCGTGGACGTGCAGCACGTGGTGTTCCATCGTGGTGACGGCACCGGCCGACGGGTCGACGGAGTGGACCACCGGGTCCGTCAGGTAGCGGCGGACCAGCCGGTCGACGTTGCGGTCCAGGGTGGCCGAGAACAGCATCCGCTGCCCGTCGGGGCTCACCTGGTCGAGCAGGGCGGTGACCTGCGGCATGAAGCCCATGTCGGTCATCTGGTCGGCCTCGTCGAGGACCGTGATGGTGACGTCGCCGAGGGCGCAGTCGCCGCGGTCGATGAGGTCCTTGAGCCGTCCGGGCGTCGCGACGACGACCTCCGCGCCGGACCGCAGCGCGCCGGCCTGCCGGCCGATCGACATGCCGCCGACCACGGTGGCCGACCTGAGGCCCACGGCGCGGGCGTACGGGGCGAGCGCGTCGGTGACCTGCTGGGCCAGCTCACGGGTGGGGACGAGGACCAGGGCGAGCGGGCGGCGCGGCTCGGCGCGCCGGCCGGCCGTGCGGGCCAGCAGGGCGAGACCGAAGGCGAGCGTCTTGCCCGAACCGGTGCGGCCGCGGCCGAGTACGTCGCGCCCGGCCAGGGAGTTCGGCAGGGTCGCCGCCTGGATCGGGAACGGCTCGGTCACGCCCTCGTCGCCGAGCGCGGCCAGCATGCGGGACGGCAGTTCGAGTTCGGCGAACGCCTCGACGGCGGGCAGCGCCGGGGTGACCGTCTTCGGCAGCGCGAACTCGCCCTGAGGGGCGGCGGCCGGCCGGCGGCCGGAGCTCTGCGAGCGGCCGGTGGGCCGGGAGCGGCGGGGGCCTTCGCCGGAGCGTCGGTCGTTGGTGCGTGCGCGGTTCATGGGGAACCTTCCTTGATACGGCACGTATCAAGGGAGACCCGCAGCAGAAGAGCGGCGCAGGTAATCGCAAGAACGAGCCGGCCCCGGTCTATTTCGGCGCGGCGGCCGAGTGGACCGGGAGAATTGGTGAAAGCGGGAAAATCGAATGCGGGGAGGAAATCCGTGACCCCCGCGGGGCGCTCTGCGCCCGGAAACGCGGCGAGCTGGGGCCCGCACCCGAAGGTGCGGGCCCCAGCTGCGAAGTACGCGTGAGCGTCAGGCCGGAACGATGTTCTCGGCCGTCGGGCCCTTCTGGCCCTGCGCGATGTCGAAGGTCACCTTCTGACCCTCGAGCAGCTCGCGGAAGCCCTGAGCGTTGATGTTCGAGTAGTGGGCGAAGACGTCGGGGCCGCCGCCGTCCTGCTCGATGAAGCCGAAGCCCTTTTCGGCGTTGAACCACTTCACGGTGCCGGAAGCCATGTTTTCTCCTTCGGTACGGTGCTCGGAGTTCACCCTGTGTGCACTCCGGTCGCCGTGATGATCACCCCGTCGGACAAAACCTTCAGGCAACCACAACTGCAACTTCCAACGACACTAGCACGCCGTGATCGAGTACGTGCCGGCCATAATCCCGGCCCGATCGGCTGTGCGAGGAATAGTTCCCCGGACGGCAACTGATTCCTCCTGTCGCCATGGCAGATATTGCCCTGTTCGGGCCTCTTGCCCCGGCTCGGACGCCCGTAACGAGACGAAGGACACGTCAGCCGAGGTCGGCGAGGTCCTCGGCGGTGAGGACGATCGACGCGGCGGCGGTGTTCTCCTCCGAATGGGCCGGGGAGCCGGTGCCGGGGATGGCGAGGGTGACGGGCGAGGATGCCGGCAGCGGGGCCAGGGCGATCTGGGAGACCGTGGCGCCGTGCCGGTCCGCGACCCTGGCGCTGCGGTCCCCGCTGAGGTCGCTGAGGTCGCCGCCCAGCGGGAAGCACGGCACGCAGGCGGTCCCGGCCTCCTCGCACTCGAAGCGGGCGGCGACGGATTCGCCGTGCGGAACCGCGCCGGGCGGAACGATTCGGCGTCCGTCCGCGTCGTCCCCTTCCAGGGCACGGCGGCCGTGTCCCGGAGAGGGGCGGCGGGGTGGCTACGGACGGGTTCGCCAAGTGGACGCGGCGGTTCGAGGACGAGCGCGAGCGCAGAAGGGCTCTGGGCGACCCGGACTGGGGGCGGGGCGCCGTGCTCCCTGCGGCGGTGTGGGCGGGCATCCAGCGCTTCCAGGTCGGTGAGGACGGTGACGGCGAGAACCTCGTCGCCAAGGCGGAGGAGGCGGGCGACGCCGACTACGCGCGGGCGGTGCGGCTCTTCGTCGCCGAGGAACAGAACCACGCCCGGCTCCTCGCCCGACTGCTGGCCGCGGGCGGCAGGCCGACGCTGAGCGGCCACTGGAGCGACACCGTCTTCGTACGGCTGCGGCGGCTGATGGGCCTGCGCACGGAGCTTCTGGTCCTGATGATCGCCGAGGTCGTGGCGCTGCGTTACTACCGGGCCCTGCGGGACGGCACCCACGACACGCTCACCTCGGAGGTGGCGGGACGGATCCTGGCCGACGAGCGGCGTCACGTCCCCTTCCACTGCGAGCGGCTGCACGCGTCGCTGGCCGGCCTGCCCCGCGTCGCTCGGCGCCCCGTACTGTCCCTGTGGCGGCTGCTCCTGCTCGCGGTGACCCTCGTCGTCGCCGTCGACCACGGTCCGGGCCTGCGCCGGCTCGGCATCGGCCTGCGCCGGTTCACGGCCGACGTCATGGCCTCGTCCGCCGAGGTGGTCCGCGCGGTGCTGGACCCGCGGCCGGACGCCTGGTCCGGCGGGGAGTGAGCACGCCGGGCACCGGGGCGGACCACACAGGCGACCCGGCGCGAGCGCGCTGTTCGGCCACATTCGCTGGGCCCTGGCGGACGACATGGTCGCCGCGGCCGGGCCGACGCGCTTCGGCTCGGGGCAACGGCAACGGCAACGGCAACGGCGCCTTCGCGCCGCGCACCCGGACCGGCGGCAGGAACACCTGCGCCCACCTGGCCGGTGCCGGCGACGCCCCTCGCGGCGGCCGGCCCGCCCTCTGCACGACCGGTGATCACGAGGCCGGCCGGGCCTCGTCGCCCGCCGTCGCCCGCCGTGCGCGCCTGACCGTCCGCCGGAAGACCGGCTTGAGCGTCGGCCGGAAGACCGGCTTGAGCGTCGGCCGGAAGACCGGCTTGAGCGTCGGCCGGAAGACCGGCTTGAGCGTCGGCCGGAAGACCGGCCTGACCGCCGGCCGGACTACTTGCTGACGGCGAAGCGCATCAGGGCGTGCTCGTCGCCCTGCTTGACCTTGCCCGTCTCGTTGATGACCTCCAGCTTCCAGGTGCCGCCGACCCGCACGGCCTTGGCCACGGCGCAGCCGTTGTCCTGGCTCAGCAGGCTGGGCCAGATGTCGGCGACCTGCTGCGTGCTGCCCCCGGTCGCGTCGTAGACCTTGAAGCTGATGTTGCGGGCCTTCTGGAAGGAGCTGCCCTTCTTGTACGCGGCGGCGACGAACACGATGGCCGTGATGGCGCTCGGGAGCCGCGCGAACTCGACGGTCACCGTCTCGTCGTCACCGTCCCCGTGACCGGTCTGGTTGTCGCCGCTGTGGAGCAGGGAGCCGTTGCCCATGGGGTCGAGCGAGTCGAGACCGGCGAGGCGTACCGGGTCACCGCCCTGCATGGCGACGGCGATCAGGTCGAGGTCGGTGCCGGTCTTGCGCCGCAGCTTGCCGAGCACCCCGCCGCTGCTGCCGGCGGTCGGGTCCCAGGAGACACCGATGGACAGATGGGTCACTCCGTCCAGGTCCGCCGGGCCGTCTTCCTTGGTGAGCGTGATCATGCGTGCGTCATCCTCCGTCGTCGTGCCTGCTGCGCAGAGTCTGCCCGGTACCTCCGCGTTCCGACATGGCGGGGCAGCCGGTCAGTTTTCGAGAAGCACCGCGGACCCCGCCGCCCATAGCGTCGGAGACATGAACTCCATCGACTCCGTCACCCTGGAGGTGGCCGACACCGAGGCCGCCGCCCGCTTCTACTCCGAGGCCTTCGGACTGGACTCGTCGCGGGTACGCGTACGCGCCTCCGACGCCCCGACGACCGGCTTCCGCGGCTTCACCCTGTCGCTCGTGGTGGCCCAGCCGGGCAACGTCGACGCGCTCTTCGCCACTGCCCTCGACGCAGGCGCGACCGTCCTCAAGCCCGCCGCGAAGTCGCTGTGGGGCTATGGCGGGGTCGTCCGGGCGCCGGACGGAACGGTCTGGCAGATCGCCACGTCGGCGAGGAAGGACACCGCCCCGGTCACCCGCGACGTCGACGAGATCGTGCTCCTCCTGGGCGTGGAGGACGTCAAGGCCACCAAGCGGTTCTACGTAGAGCAGGGCCTGACCGTCGGCAAGAGCTTCGGCGGGAAGTACGTCGAGTTCGCCACCGGTTCGGGCACCGTGAAGCTCTCCCTCTACAAGCGCCGGGCCCTCGCCAAGGTCGCGGGCGTCCCCGCCGGCGGCACCGGATCCCACCGCCTCGTGCTCTCCGGCGGCACCCGCCCGTTCAACGACCCGGACGGCTTCGCCTGGCAGCCGGAACTCGGCATGTGATCCGTTCGTCTTCCTGTGCATGTCATCACGGGAAACTCCGCGAATACTCCGGGGGCGGTCACGGGCGAGACTCTGGGCCGTGGCGGGTGCGGCGGCCCTCGCGTTCCTCATGGCGCTGGAGATCGCCGCGCGCCGTTACGGCCTGCCGGGGCCGATGACCAACCAGGCCAGGGAGCTGGTGTTCGCGCCCGCCTCGGGGCCCCTGCTGTACGCGGGCATGGCGTTGACGATGGTGGTCCTGACCTGGCGGCAGCGGTGCGTCGCGGTGGCCGCCGCGGTCGGCGTCGACATCGCCGTCGCGCTGGTGCGGTGGGCGGCGGACGCCTCCGCGTCCGGCAGCCACTCCTTCGGCAACGGCGCGTTGTGGGTGATCCTTGGCTGCGCGGTCGTCGCCGTGACACGGCGCACCGGCCGGGAGCGGGTCCTCCTGCTGAAAGGGGTCGGGCTCGGTCTCCTGCTGGTGGCCGGCCGCAAGACGGGCGACGCCTGGCTGCTGATCACGTCGAAGACCCGCCCGGCGGTGCTCGACCCGTACGTGGCGACCGCCGATCACGCGCTGGGCAATCCGTCGTGGCTGGTGGGCCGGGTCGTCGAGGCCACGGGCCCGGTCGGTGGCCATCTGCTCGACTGGGTCTACGTCCAACTCGCGGTGGCCGCGGTCGTCGTCGCGCTGTACCAGTTGCGCGGGGTGGCGGCCGAGCGCCGCTTCCCGCGCCACCACCTGGTGCGCACCTTCCTGCTGATCGGCCTGCTCGGGCCGGCCGTCTACATGGTCTTCCCGGTCGTCGGACCGGTCTTCGCCTACGGCACCGGCGCCTTCGGCACCGGCGGCGAGCAGTGGGCGATCGCCGACCTGTGGCCGCACACGCCACCGCCCGTCGGCCCGCCCCACGCGGTGACGTACGACGGGGTCACGCCCCGCAACTGCATGCCCAGCCTGCACACGGCCTGGGCCACCGTGATCTTCATCCACTCCCGGAAGGGCCCACGGGTCCTGCGTTACGCCGGAACGTTCTGGCTGGTCGCCACAGTGAGCGCGACGCTGGGCTTCGGCTACCACTACGCCATCGACCTCATCGCCGGTGTGGTGTTCGCGGTCACCGTCGAGGCGGCGCTGCGCTCGCTGGACCGCGGCTGGGACCGGTCGGGGATCCGGCTGGTCGCCCACGGGGCGGTCGTGTTCGCCGCGATCCTGGCGTCGACCCGCTACCTGTCGCTGGAGATGGCCCGGCACCCATGGGTCTTCGGCCCGCTCCTGCTGCTGGCGATGGCCTCGGTGATCCACGGCTACGTGCGCACCACGCACGGATGGGCACCGACGGCCGCGGTGCCGGCCCAGCGGACGGAACCGCGACTCGAGGCGGTCTGAGGTGTCATGCGGCGACCGGCCCGCGCGTCGGCGCGCTGGCGCCACTCGGCGCCAAGCGGTGCCATCCTGGCTCGCTCTGTAGGTTTCGGTGCACCGGCGCCCTCGTCGTCCGTGGCGCTCCGTGCGCGTTTCTGCAGGTCAGGGGCCGCCTCTCTGTGGTGATTCCCAAGCCGGTGCCGTTGACGCTTGCGCATGGCGCCATCATGGTGCCATTATGGCGTCATGGATCTCACCCCGTATGTCGACACCCTCCGCCGGGAACTCGCGGTGGCCGCCGAAGCCGGTGGCGACGAAGCGCGCGAGCTGGCCGAGCGGCTCATCGCTCCGCTGGAGTCGGCGACCCGGCTGACCATGCTCAACGTGCTCTCCGCCGCGATGGACGAGATCACCCGCGAACTGGCCCCCGGCTCGGTCGACGTACGACTGCGCGGGCTCGACCCCGACTTCGTGGTGACGCCGGCGCCCACCGAGACCGGCGGTCCCGCGGAGCAGGCCGTGCCCGTCGAGGCGCTCAGGGCACAGTCCCCCGCCGAGGGTGACGAGGGCGGCACCGCCCGCGTCAACCTGCGCCTGCCGGCCCACCTCAAGGCGCGCGCCGAGGAGGCCGCCGGCCGCGAGGGACTGTCGGTCAACGCCTGGCTGGTGCGCGCCGTGTCGGCCGCGGTCGACTGCGGTGACGCCCCGCGCCCGGCGGACCGGGCGCGCGCCGTCGGACAGAGCTTCACGGGCTGGGTGCGATAGCCCCGCCCCCGCGCCCGCCCGTCCGCGCACGCACCGCGCCCCAAGCCACTCAAGCCCAGCGCCCACACCGCGTCCCACCAGCGGGGACACCCCAAGGACTCACGAGGACGGTACAGCCATGCCTTCTTTCGACACGCCCCGGCCCATCGCGGTGACCGCCCACGTGGGCGCCGGTTCCATCCGGTTCTCCGCGGGCGACCGGCTCGACACGGTCGTCGAGGTGCGCCCCGGCGACCCCGAGCGGGACAAGGACGTACGGGCCGCCGAGCAGACCGAGGTCTCGTACGCCGGCGGCGTCCTGACGATCAGCACGAAGGAGCGCCGCTTCATCGGCCCCACCGGCGCCGTCGACGTGACGGTGGAGCTGCCCGCCGGCTCGCGCGTCGACACGGGCGGCTCCTGGACGCAGGTCCTCGGCGAGGGCCGGCTCGGCGAGGTCCGGGTGAAGACCTCGGGCGGTGACGTACGCCTGGACAGGACCGGGCCGCTCCTGCTCACCGCCTCCCACGGCTCGGTCACCGTCGACCGGATCGAGGGCGCGGCCGAGATCACCACCAGCTCCGGCAGTGTGCGCGTCGGCCACATCGACGGATCGGCCGTCCTGAAGAACTCGCACGGCGCCACAACCGTGGGCACGGTACTCGGCGACCTGCGGGTGAGCCACGCCAACGGTGACATCAACGTCGCCCGCGCCGAGGGCTCGCTCACCGCCACCACCGCCCACGGCACCCTGCGGGTGGACGAAGTGGTCCGCGGGGAGGTCCGGCTGGAGACCTCCTACGGCGCCATCGAGGTCGGCGTCCGCGAGGGCACGGCCGCCTGGCTCGACGTGCACTCGGGCGGCGGGCAGGTGCGCAACTCCCTCACCGCGTCCGGCGGCCCCGGTCAGGCCGAGGACGCCGTCAGGATCCGCGCCCGTACCCGGTACGGCAACATCGACGTCCGCCGCGCCAAGGCCTGAGCGCCGCGCTCCCGACGCACCCGCTCACCCGCCCCTCGTCCCCGTCACCCCACCCCTCGAACGGGAGGGCTCCATGCCTTCATCTGTCATGCCCACGTCTACTTCGGGGGCCGGTCCGCAGATGTCCGCCGCCATCTCCGCCACCGGGCTGCGCAAGTCCTACGGCGACAAGACCGTCCTCGACGGCATCGACCTGACCGTCCCCGCGGGAACGGTCTTCGCCCTGCTCGGGCCGAACGGGGCCGGCAAGACCACCACCGTGCAGATCCTGTCCACCCTCGTCCCCGCCGACGGCGGGCGGGCCCGGGTCGCGGGCCACGACCTGGCCACGGCCGGTCAGCGGGTCCGGGGCGCGATCGGGGTCACCGGGCAGTTCTCGGCCGTGGACGGTCTGATCACCGGTGAGGAGAACATGCTCCTCATGGCCGACCTGCACCTGCTCCCCCGGCGCGAGGGCCGGCGAATCACCGCCGAACTGCTGGAACGCTTCGACCTCGGCGACGCCGCGAAGAAGCCCGCCGCCACCTACTCGGGCGGCATGAAGCGCCGACTCGACATCGCCATGACCCTCGTCGGCGGCCCCCGGGTCATCTTCCTCGACGAGCCCACCACCGGCCTCGACCCCCGCTCCCGCCACACCATGTGGCAGATCATCCGCGAACTCGTCACCGGCGGCGTCACCGTCCTCCTCACCACCCAGTACCTGCAGGAGGCCGACGAACTCGCCGACCGCGTCGCCGTTCTCGACCATGGGAAGATCGCCGCCGAGGGCGCCCCCGAGGAACTCAAGCGGCGCATTCCCGGCGGACACGTCCGGCTCCGTTTCACCGCCACGGACGCCTACCGCGACGCCACCACCGCTCTCCCGGCCGGCACGCGGGACGACGCCTCCCTCACCCTCCGGATTCCCAGCGACGGCAGCCAGCGCGACCTGCGTGCCGTCCTCGACCGCCTGGACGACGCCGGCATCGAGGCCGACGAGCTGACCGTCCACACCCCCGACCTGGACGACGTCTTCTTCGCCCTCACCGCGGGCACCGGCCCGACCCGTCCGCACCAGACCGAGGAGACGGTCCGATGAGCACCCTCGCCCTCGCCGCGCGCAACTCCTCCACCATGCTGCGCCGCAACCTCCTGCACGCCCGGCGCTACCCCTCCCTCACCCTCAACCTCCTGCTCACGCCGATCATGCTGCTGCTCCTCTTCGTGTACATCTTCGGAGACACGATGAGCGCCGGGATCGGTGGCGGCGGTGCCGACCGCTCCGCCTACATCGCGTACCTCGTGCCGGGCCTGCTGCTGATGACCATCGGCAGCACCACGATCGGCACCGCGGTCTCCGTGTCCAACGACATGACCGAGGGGATCATCGCCCGCTTCCGCACCATGGCCATCCACCGGGGCTCCGTGATCACCGGCCACGTCGTCGCCAGTGTGCTGCAGTCGGTGATCAGCGTGGTCCTCGTCGGCGTCGTCGCCGTGGCCATCGGCTTCCGCTCCACCGACGCCACCGTCCTGGAATGGCTCGCGGCCTTCGCACTGCTCACCCTGTTCGCCACGGCGCTCACCTGGATCGCGGTCGGCACGGGCCTGGTCAGCCCGAACGCCGAAGCGGCCGGCAACAACGCCATGCCGCTGATCTTCCTCCCGCTCGTCTCCAGCGCCTTCGTACCCGTCGACGCGATGCCGGGCTGGTTCCGGCCCCTCGCCGGGTACCAGCCCTTCACGCCCGCCATCGAGACCCTGCGCGGTCTGCTCCTGGGCAGCGGAATCGGCCACAACGGCTGGCTCGCCCTGGCCTGGTGCCTGGCTCTCTGCGTGCTCGGCTGCCTCTGGACGAGGGCGGTCTTCCACCGCGGCCCGAAGTAGGGCCGCGCCCTCCGCGGGCCGGCACCCGCGACCGGTCTTCCGGGCGGGGGGGGGGGCGCCCCCCCGCGCCCCCCCCCCCCCCCCGGGGGGGGGGGGGGGGCCCCGCGGCGGGGGGGGGGGGGGGCGGGGGCGGGGCGGGGGGGGGGGGGGGGGGGCGGCCCCCCGCCCCCCCGGGGGCCCCCCCCCCCCCGGGGGCCCCCCCCCCCCCCCGGGGGCCGGGGGGGCCCCCCCCCCCCCCCGGGGGGCCCCCGCCGCCTTCTGTGGTGCCGGTCCAGACGCAGGATGGCGTTAAATGGCTTCTATGTGGCGCCATATGTGTGCCGTGGTGATGCCATCGACGGCGTGACGAGTGAGCGAAGGGGTCGGATCATGGACGCGGCATCAAGCGGGCAGCAGGTGGCACGGCGGCGGGCGGTCCCCGCCCCCGAGGCTCTCGCGGCCTTCGTCCGCTTCGTGCTCTGCGGCGGCGGAGTGGGGCTCGCCTCCGGTTTCGCCGTGGCGGCTCTCGGCTCCTGGATCCCCTGGGCCCTGGCCAACGCCCTGATCACCGCGGTCTCCACCGTCCTCGCCACCGAGCTGCACGCCCGCTTCACCTTCGGCGCGGGCGGGCACGCGACCTGGCACCAGCACACCCGGTCGGCCGGGTCGGCGGCGGCCGCGTACGCGGTGACCTGTGGGGCGGTGTTCGCTCTGCACCAGCTGGTCGCGGCGCCCGGTGCGGTGCTCGAGCAGATCGTCTACCTGTCCGCCTCCGCGCTCGCCGGTGTCGCGCGGTTCGCGGTGCTGCGCCTCGTCGTCTTCGCGCGAAACCGCACGTCCCCGGCCCGCGGCCCCCGGTCGGCATCCCCGTGCCGCACGGGCCGTCGGCCGGGGCCCGGGGCCCGCGGTCAGCGCACCGGGAAGCCGAAGGAGTACCCCTGCTCCTCGAGCCAGGGAAGGAGGCGGCGCAGCGCTTCGACGGTCTGGGTGCGGTCGCCTCCGGCGTCGTGGAAGAGGATCGTCGGTCCGTTGGGCAGCTCCCGCCGGACGGTGGCGACGATGGCGTCCGTGCCCGGCCGCTCGAAGTCCTTGGTGTCCACGTTCCAGCCCAGCGGGCGCATGCCCCGGGAGGCGGCGAGCTTGCGGCTGTAGGGGGTGAAGGCCCCGCCGGGTGCCCGGTAGTACTGGGGCCGTACGCCCCCGGACGCCTTGGTGATCATGCGCTCGGCGTCGAGGATCTCCTTGGACTGGTAGGCCTCCGACTTCCTGTCCATGCCGGTGTCGTGCGACACCGAGTGGTCGCACAGCCGGTGCCCGGCCGCGACGACGTCCTTCACGAGGTCCGGGTGGGCCTGCGCCTGGACGCCGGTCATGCAGAAGGTGGCCTTCACCCCGTACTCGCGCAGCAGGTCGAGTACTCGGGGGGTCCACGCGGGGTCCGGGCCGTCGTCGATGGTGAGGTTGACGCCGCGCGCCCCCGCGTCCGAGGCGTGCGCGATGGTCACGTCGACCGGCTCGACGGCACTGTCAGGCGTGGCCGAGGCGGACACCTTCGGCGACGCGCCGCCGCCGACGGGGTCGGCCTGCGCGGTCCACATCGAGGCACCGACGGCGAGCACCGTCACCCCGAGCGCGGCCCCGGCCACCTTGCCGTACCAGCCCCGTCCGCCGCTGTGCCGCACCATGTCCGCCCTGCCTTCGCGTAGTTCCCCACCGGCCCGCGATCACGTCGGGGACCACAGGACAGGACGGCGGACGGCGGCCGTGGGATGCGCCCGTTACCGATCACGGACAATCCCGGGGAAGTCCGCGGACAACTCGACGCGTTACGGCCCCGATTGGGGCGCCCGGCCGCGCCCTGCCGTGCACGCCGGTAGCGGGCGTCCTCATCGACCGCTTCGGCCGCCGACGGGTGCTCGGCGGCGTACTCGCGCTGCGGGCGGTCGGTTTCGCCGCCCACCCGTTCGCCGACTCCCGCTCCGCCTTGCCGGCGACCGCCCTGGTCGTCGCGGTCGGCATGTGGGCCTCGCGGCCCAGTCAGCACGCTCACGTCGGCGGGATCGCGGAGGCCTTCGAGCGGGACCGCCTCCTGGCGTGGGACCGCAGCCGGCGTGGCCGCGGCGGTACCGAGTCCTGAAAGGGGGCCGCGGACTCAGACGCGCTCGGCGGCGCCGGCGTCGGGGGCGATGCCCGGGCTGTTCTCGGGTCCGGTGGCTCCTGCCGTGTGCGGGACTTCCGCGGAAGCGGACGGGGCGGCCCGGCGTTGGGCGTGCAGTTCGTCGCGGAGCCGGCGGACCTCCTCCGTGAGGGCGGAGATCTCGCTGTTCGTCCGCGCCTCGGTGGCGCGGAGTTCGGAGAACCGGTCCATGAACCAGGACGCGAGGGTCGCGGTGACCAGACCCGCGAGCGCGATGCCGCCGACCATCAGCGCGATGGCGATCAGGCGCCCCTCGCCGGTCGTGGGATAGAGGTCGCCGTAACCGACGGTGGTGACCGTGGTCACCGACCACCACAACGCGTCGCCGAACGTCGTGATCGAGGCGTCCGGATTGTGCCGCTCGACGTCGAGGATCGTCAGGCTGGAGAGGAACAGCAGCAGAGCCGTGCAGGCTGCCACGTAGGTACCCAGCCGCAGCCGGACCCGGCCGAGGGCGGAGGAGTTGCGGCGCACCACCATGAACATGATCGTCACAAGCCGGAGGGGGCGCAGCGGCGGCAGGAGCAGGGTCGCCAGGTCGAACAGCCGCACCTTGACGAATTGCCACCGGCGGCCGGCCGCGGCGAAGCGCAGGACGAACTCGACGGCCAGCAGCGCCCAGATGACGAAGGTCACGTCTTCGGCGGCGTTCCGCCAGGCGCGGGGCAGTCCCGGGTCGAGGATCGGCACCGCGTAGGCCGTGAGGTAGACCACCGCGAGGCCGGTGAGCCAGCCGCCGGTGCGCTGTTCCCAACGCCGAAGTCGTTCGTCTCTGGTGGCGGGTGTGGCAGACATGGCAAGCCATTGTGGCACCCGGCCCGGTACGGCGGCCACGGCGGCATGCGGGCGGACCCCGGTGCGAGGCGAGGGAGTCCGTGGGTACGGTCTCGTGTCCGGGCAGGCGAGGGCGCGGTCCCGGCCGGCCGGGCAACGGGAAACCCCCGTGCCGACGGCCCGGGGGCGGTGCGACCTGGCTCGCCCGCCGCCCCGGCGAGCGGGCATCGGCACGGATCGAGGCCGCCAGGTCCGGGCGGGCGCCGTAGCCTCCCAGGCTGAGAGCGGCGAGTCCGGTCCCCTCACCGCTCCGTGTGCCGCGCCTGCCCGAGCCCATGGCCGGGGCGCGGGGAGCGCCGTGCCCCCCCGGTCCTCCCTCTGCCCACGAGACCGGCCCCAGCCCGGTCGGGCCGGGGCCGGGACCCGCGACACGCAGTGATCTGCCAGGAGCTTGCGTTCACTCGGGCATGCTCACATCAGCGGCGGTTACTCCGGGTGTCATGGAAGGGACTTCAGGAGATGACCGGGGCAGGGCCCGCGGGACGGCAGGCCGTGAGACGACGTTGCCGGGACCGCGGGTGGGCCCCGACGCGGAGGTGGAGCGCCGGGCGCCCGACGAGCCCACGCAGCTGGGAAAGCGGTCGTGGTGGGCGGTGCTCAAGGGAACGGTCAGGGAATTCCGGAACGACGAGCTCGCCGACCGGGCGGCGGCCTTGACCTATTACGGGGTGCTGTCGCTCTTTCCCGCGCTGCTCGTGCTGGTGTCGCTGCTGGGCGTCGCGGGGAAGTCGGCGACCGACCAGGTCCTGGAGAACTTGCGGAAGGTGGCCCCGGGCTCGGCCAGGGACATCATCGGCGACGCGGTGACGCAGTTGCAGGGCCGTGGCGGTGTCGGGTCGTTCCTGGCCGTGGTCGGCCTCGTGCTGGCCGTGTGGTCGGCCTCCGGGTACGTCGCGGCGTTCATCCGTACGGCCAATGCCGTCTACGACATGCCGGAGGGGCGTCCGGTGTGGAAGGTCCTACCGCTGCGTGTCGGCGTGACGGTCGTCCTGCTGGTCCTGGCCGTGGTCAGTGCGCTGATCGTGGTCTTCACCGGCGGCATCGCCCGGCAGGCGGGGTCCGTGGTGGGGATCGGGGACACCGTGCTGACGGTGTGGGCGATCGCGAAGTGGCCGGTGCTGGTGGTCCTGGTCATCGTCATGATCGCGATCCTGTTCTGGGCGACGCCGAACGTGAAGGGCCGCGGCTTCAGGTGGATCAGCCCGGGCAGCGTGGTCGCGCTGGTGATCTGGATGCTCGCGTCGGCCGCGTTCGCGTTCTACGTCGCCAACTTCTCCTCCTACAACAAGACCTACGGCACGCTGACCGGGGTGATCATCTTCCTGGTGTGGCTGTGGGTCAGCAACATCGCGATCCTGCTGGGCCTCGAGTTCGACGCGGAGATGGCCCGTGAGCGGGCGATCGCCGGAGGCATGGACCCCCAGGAGGAGCCCTACGTACCGCCCCGCGACACCCGCGCCTGGGACGAGCAGGATCGCCGCGAAGCGCGGGAGTGACGATGCCGGTGCCGTCCGGCGTGGATTGATCCGGTCCGGGTGGGTGACTCGCCTGTCCATGAACGTGGAAGCCGAGTTGTACCGGGTGGAGCGGGGTCCGTTGCGGCGGGTGGCCGGGTGGAGACCCGGGTGGGTGCGCAGGTGCGTGCCGGTGGTGGAGGAGGCGGCGGAGCGGACCAAGCTCTGGTGGGGCGCCGCCCTGGTCATGGCGGCCTGGGGCGGCACGCGGGGCAAGCGGGCCGCGCTGGCGGGACTGACCGCGATGGCGGTCTCCGAGACGCTGTCGAACGCGGTGGCCAAGCCGCTGTGGGGGCGGCGGCGCCCGCCCAAGGAGCTCATTCCGCACGACGACGTCGAAGACCGCCCCGACTCCTCGTCGTTTCCGTCCGGGCACACCGCGGCCGCGTGCGGGTTCACCGGCGCGGTCGCGGTGGTGTGGCCGGCGGCCGGCACGGTGTGCGCGCTGCCGGCCGCGGTGGTGGCGGTGCAACGCGTGCACTCGGGCGCGCACTATCCCAGCGACGTCGCCGCGGGAGCGGCCATCGGCGCGGCGTCGGTCTGGGCGGTGCGCCGGCTGCCGGCTCTGCTGCACAGGGTGATCTCGTGAACGGCCCGTGGCGACGCGGCCGGACAGGTGTTCCTCCGGCGTCCGGTGGGACCCGGTCGGTCCTTACGGCAGGAAGGTGTTGACGATGGATGAGGCGGACCGCTCCGTACCCGGCGACCGGACCGGGCGTGCTGCCCCGAGCGACGAACCGGTGGGGGAGTTGGTGCAGCGTGCGTCGCAGCAGCTGACGGAGCTGGTGCGGGCGGAGATGCGGCTGGCGCAGGCGGAGATGAAGGAGAAGGGCAGGCGCTACGGCAGGGGCGGTGGCCTGTTCGGCGGGGCCGGCCTGGCCGGCTTCTTCACTCTCCAGGCGCTGATCGCCACGGTGATCGCCGCCCTCGCGGTGCCGCTGCCCGTGTGGGCGGCGGCCCTCATCGTGACCGCCGTCCTGGGCGTCGTCTCGCTTGTGTTGGCGCTGACGGGCAAGAAGGAAGTCACCCGGGCCGCACCGCCGGCTCCCGAGCAGACCATCGACAGCGTGAAGGCCGACGTGGCCGAGATCAAGGAGAGTGCCAAGCGATGACCCAGCCGCCCCACGACGAGCCCACCGCCGCCGGCCCGGACGAGCTGCGCGAGCAGGTCGAGCAGACCCGCCACCAACTGG
Organism: Streptomyces sp. NPDC048392; assembly: GCF_043200575.1. NCBI lineage: Bacteria > Bacillati > Actinomycetota > Actinomycetes > Kitasatosporales > Streptomycetaceae > Streptomyces > Streptomyces sp. NPDC048392. Next base: position 112,165 of record NZ_JBICYB010000009.1, on the reverse strand, counting down.
GGGACACGGTCGAGGCACTGGCCGACCGGACCGACGTCAAGGCCCGCGCCCAGGAGAAGGCCGTAGCGGCCAGGGAGCAGGCGTCGGCGAAGGCCACGGAGCTGACCGAGCAGGTCAGGGCCAAGGCGTCCGAGACCGCTCACCTGGTTCGGGAGAAGCTGCCCGACCCGGTCAAGGCCAAGGCCGCCGCAGCCGCGGAACAGGCGAAGGCCAAGGCCGGGCAGGCCCGGCGCAGGTGGCAGGACCAAGCCCCGGAACCGGTACGCGACAACGGGGCCCCGCTCATCGCCGCCGGCGCAGCCCTCGCCCTCGCCTGGCTGCTGCTGCGCCGCAAGAAGAAGTAGCGGCAAGCAGCCGGGACCCACGGGGTGGCGCCGGGATGTACGGTGCGGCGCCGGGGACGTACGGGGTCGTGCCGGGGACGTATGGTGCGGCGCCGGGGACGTACGGGGTCGCGCCGGGACGTACGGAGCGGCGCAGGGACGCACTGGGGACGTGTCGGACGCCGGTGGCGCGAGAGCGTTGCCGGCGTGTACGGCGTGACGGCGTCGCCAACGCCGTGGGGCAGCCCGTACCGGGGCGGCTCGCCGCCGCGGCAGGGACCTGTCGGCTGCCGCCCGCGGGCCACCCTGTCCGCGGCAGCCGATCTCCTCCGGCGCGGAGGCTCATGAGTCACCGCCCGGCCTTGCCACTCCGCAGGCGCCCTGGGCGCTGGGCGAGTGAGGCAGCCGATGCGGCGGATCGCGACAGGGCTCGGGAGGGTCGCGGATGCCGCGGTCCCGCGCATCCCGCCCCGTCAGTTCCGGTGCCTGCCGCCGGACTTGCGGGAGGTGGTGCGCGCGTGGCACGCGGTCCGGTCGGCTTGCGAAGGCGGGGAAGGCCGACGGACTGACGCCGCGCCGCTCGCTGTCGGTGTCCCGGGCGCCGCAGAGGTTCCGACGTGTGGGCGCGCGCATGCCCGCCGGCAGGTCCGGGCCGTCGACGCCCTCGGGGAAGCCGGGGAAGTTCTCGGCCTCGGTCGTCGTGGTGAGCGCACCACCGACGAAGACGGCTCCGCCGAAGACGGCTCCGCCGAAGACGGCTCCGCCGAAGACCAGCGTGCGGAGCCGGGCGCGGGCGGTGCAGAGCGCGGCGGTTCAGCCCGCGGGGCCGGAGCCGATGACGACGACCTCGCGGATGTCCGCGGTCGTGCTCATGACCGGGGCTCCGGCGCGATCTCCTTGATCAGACCCTCGACCAGCACCTTGATCTCGTCGCGGATCGGGCGGACGGCCTCGACGCCCCGGCCGGCCGGGTCTTCGAGCCGCCAGTCCAGGTACCGCTTGCCGGGGAAGACCGGGCAGGTGTCGCCGCAGCCCATGGTGATGCAGACGTCGGACTCCTTGACCGCGTCCACGGTCAGCATCTTGGGCACCTCGGCGGAGATGTCGATGCCGGCCTCGCGCATCGCCTCGACGGCGGCCGGGTTGACGTTCTCACCCGGGTTCGAGCCGGCGGAACGGACCTCGACGCGGTCCCCGGCCAGGTGGGTCAGCCACGCGGCGGCCATCTGCGAGCGGCCGGCGTTGTGGACACAGACGAACAGCACGGAGGGCTTGTCGGACATCAGGAGGTCTCTCTTGTCTCGCGACGGCATCAGGCGCGCATGACTTCAGCACCCGGTGGTGTCAGTCACCACTGATGTGAGAGTATCAGTACATGATGACGTCAGTCGACACTGACCTGATCCGGGTTCTGGCGGACCCGCTCAGGCTGCGGATCGTGACCCTGCTCGCCCAAGAGACGCTGTGCACCACCCACCTCGTGGAGGAGACCGGTGCCCGGCAGACCAACCTCTCCAACCACCTGAGAGTGCTGCGCGAGGCAGGGATCGTGGAGACGGAGCCGTGCGGCCGTTACACGTACTACAAGGTCCGCCCGGACGTCATCGCCTCGCTCGCCGGCCAGTTCGCCGATCTGGCCGAGTCCGCCCGTACCGCCGCCGAGAACAAGAGGGCCTGTCCGTGACCCGCACCGAAGCACCCGAGACGACCGCCGAGGAGTCCTCCGTCGTCGCCAAGCTGTCGACGCTCGACCGCTTCCTCGCCGTCTGGATCCTCATCGCCATGGCCGTCGGTCTCGGTCTGGGCCGAGCCGTCCCGGGCCTCGACGACGCCCTCGCCGAGGTCGAGGTCGGCGGCATCTCCCTGCCGATCGCCGTCGGCCTGCTGATCATGATGTATCCGGTCCTGGCCAAGGTCCGTTACGACAAGCTCGACGCCGTCACGGGTGACCGCAGGCTCATGGCCTCGTCGCTGGTGATCAACTGGATCGTCGGCCCGGCGGTGATGTTCGCCCTGGCGTGGATCTTCCTGCCGGACCTGCCCGAGTACCGCACCGGCCTGATCATCGTGGGGCTGGCCCGCTGCATCGCCATGGTCATCATCTGGAACGACCTCGCCTGCGGCGACCGCGAGGCGGCGGCCGTCCTGGTGGCGCTGAACTCCGTCTTCCAGGTACTGGCGTTCGGCCTGCTCGGCTGGTTCTACCTCGACCTGCTGCCCGGCTGGCTCGGCCTGGGCGACGGCGAACACCTCGACATCTCCATGTGGAAGATCGCCCTGAACGTCGTCATCTTCCTCGGCGTCCCGCTGCTCGCCGGATTCCTCACCCGCCGCGTCGGCGAGAAGAAGCTCGGCCGCGAGAGGTACGAGTCCAACTTCCTGCCGAAGATCGGCCCCTGGGCGCTCTACGGCCTCCTCTTCACGATCGTCATCCTCTTCGCCCTGCAGGGCGGCACCATCACCTCGCAGCCGCTCGACGTCGTACGCATCGCACTGCCGCTGCTGGTGTACTTCGCCGTGATGTGGGCCGGTACCTTCCTGCTGGGCAAGGCGATCGGCCTCGCCTACGACCGCACGGCCACCCTCGCCTTCACCGCCGCCGGCAACAACTTCGAGCTGGCCATCGCCGTCGCCATCGCCACCTTCGGCGTCACCTCCGGCCAGGCCCTGTCCGGAGTCGTGGGACCGCTGATCGAGGTACCCGTCCTGATCGGCCTGGTCTACGTGTCGCTGGCCTGGCGCAAGAAGTTCGCCCCGTCCGCCGTCACCACCGCCGGGAGGCACTCCTGATGCACTGCCCGGACCGCCGCGCGCGGGAAACGGCCGGCACGGCCGCCGGTGTCCGCCCCGACCGCGGAGCCGCCGTCTGCCACGAGCGCACGCTCACCGCCGACCGCGTCGCGCGTGGGGGACCCCTCCCCGGACGCCCCGGGGAGGTCACGGCCCGCACCGTTCCGTGCACCATGCGCCCGGCGGCGCGGGCGGCATGACACAGCACACCGGTGTGGTGGTGATCGGCGGCGGCCAGGCAGGGCTCGCCGCCGGCTACCACCTGCGCCGCCAGGGCCTGGACTTCGTCATCCTCGACGCCCAGGCCGCCCCGGGCGGGGCCTGGCAGCACACCTGGGACTCCCTGCGTCTGTTCTCCCCGGCCGCCTTCTCCTCCCTGCCGGGGCGCCTCATGCCGCCGCAACCGGGCGAGGAGTATCCCGAGGCCGGGCACGTGGTGGCCTACCTGCGCGACTACGAGAAGCGGTACGACCTCCCCGTGCAGCGGCCGGTCCAGGTCATCGGCGTGCACGACGACGGACGGCTGCTGAGAGTCGAGGCCGACTCCGGCACCTGGCACGCACGCGCGGTGATCAGCGCCACCGGCACCTGGTGGCGCCCCTTCCTCCCCGCCGTACCCGGCCGCGAGGACTTCGCGGGCCGTCACCTGCACACCGTCTCCTACCGGAGCCCGCAGGACTTCGCGGGCCGGCGGGTGATCGTCGTCGGAGGCGGCAACTCCGGCGCCCAGATCGCCACCGACCTCGCCCACCACACCGAACTGACCTGGGTGACCCAGCGCCCGCCCCGCTACCTCGCCGACGACATCGACGGCCGCGCCCTCTTCGACGCGGCCACCGCCCGCCGCCGTGCCCTCGACGCCGGCCGCACCGACACGGGAGGCGTCGCCTCACTGGGCGACATCGTCGCCGTACCGCCGGTCCGTGAGGCTCGCGATGCCGGGCGGCTCCAGGCGTCGCCCATGTTCGAACGCCTCGACCGCGAGGGTGCCGTCTGGGCCGACGGCACGCGGGTGCCCGCCGACGCGGTGATCTGGTGCACCGGCTTCCGCCCGGCCCTCTCGCACCTGGCGCCCCTGGGCCTGCGCGGCCCGCGCGGTCACATCGCCACGGTGGGTACGCGGGCCGCGGACGAGCCACGCCTGCACCTGATCGGCTACGGCGACTGGACCGGCCCCGCCTCCGCGACCCTCATCGGCGTCGGGCGGCCGGCCCGCGACGCGGCCCGTGCGATCTCCGGGCTCCTCGACGCCGAGAGGTGAAGCACACGTCGTCAGCTCAACGTGCTGACGACTTTGCGCACTTCGGCGGCCACGGACTCCGGCAGCGGCGCGTAATGAATGGTCGAGAGCGGCTCCTGGCCGGCGTCGCTGGCGGTGTAGGCCAGGAAGGATTTCAGGGCAGGCAGCGTCTCGGCCGCGTTGCCCGTGTCGCAGACGATCTCGTAGCTGACCAGGACGATCGGGTATGTGCCGTCGGCGGAGGTCCGGTAGTCGAACTCCAGGGTCATGTCCTTGCCCTTGCCGACCACCGTGGCGGCGGCGATGCCCGCCGACGCCGTCGCCGGGGTCGCCGCCACGGGCTCGGAGGCGCCGGTGTCGATACGGACCGTCTTGAGATGGCGGGCGGCGGCGAAGGAAAGCTCGAAGTAACCGATGGACCCCGCTGTCGAGGCCACCGCGGTCGCCACAGCGGTGGAGCCGGATGCCGACTCACCGCCCTTGCCCTGCCACGCCTTCTCCGCCGGGTGCTGCCAGACCTCCGGAGCGGCGCTCGCGAGATACGCCTGGAAGTTCTGTGTGGTGCCGGAGTTGTCGGACCGGTGCACCGCACGGATGGGCAGGGACGGCAGCTCGGCACCGGGATTCAGTTTCCGGATGGCCGGATCGTCCCACTCGGTGATCTGCGAGTCGAAGATCTTGGCGATCGTATCGGCGTCCAGCACCAGGTCCTCCACGCCCGGAATGCTGTAACCGAGCGCGATGGAGCCACCCACCATGGGCAGATTGATGACCTCACCGCCTGAGCACACTCCCGGGTCCGGTTGGTTCTCCTCGGTGTCGACCGGGCTGTCGGTACCTCCGAATGCCGTGCTGCTCTGCATGAACTGGACGACGCCGGCACCGGAGCCCAGGGGGTTGTAGGCGATCCGCACCGGAGGACACGCCCGCTCGTACTGCCTGATCCAGTACTTCATGGCGTTCTCCTGGGCGGTCGAGCCCGAGCCCGGCAGCTTTCCGTGCGTGGCGCAGTCGGCCCGTGCGACAGCAGGCGCTTCCGACGGCGTACTCGACGTGCTCCCGGTGTCGTTGGCTCCCCAGACCCAAGCCACGCCTCCGCCCGTGGCCGCCGCAACGGCCACAGCCGCGCTGAGCGGCAGAAGAAGCCTTCGTTTTCTGCGCCGATGCTGCACCCTGGCCCCTCTCGACAGGCATACGGGTGGCAGGTCGACCGCAGTGCCGTGTACTGGCCGTCGCTCTCACCCCACCCGCCAGGACATAGATGCTTGCCTATGCGGCACTGGTGTGGGTTGCGCGGAGGCGAACGTCTGCTGACACGCTCTTGTCGCACAGGGGTGTCGATCCGTCGCGCGGGCGGCCGGGGTCACTGCCCAGAGCGGGCTACCGGACGGTCAGCAGCTGTCCCATAGCCGCCAGCACCGACGGTTCGACGCGGTAGTAGACCCAGGTTCCGCGCCGCTCGGAGGTGAGCAGGCCGGCCTCCTTGAGCTTCTTCAGGTGGTGGGAGACGGTCGGCTGGGAGACGCCCACGTCGGAGATGTCGCACACGCATGCCTCGCCGCCCTCGTGGGAGGCGACGGCCGAGAAGAGCCGCAGCCGTACCGGGTCCCCGAGTGCCTTGAACATGCGCGCCGTCCGCTCGGCCTCCTCCGCGGTGAAGGGGCGCTCGCTCAGCGGCGGGCAGCACGGCACCACGGCGTCGGGGGCCTCGGGTTCCAGGAGCGGCAGCGCTTTGACGTTTGACATACGTCTATGTTGACACACGTCGAACCAGGGCGCCCAGGGTCAGCGGGCGCGCAGCCGGGCGGCGAGCCGGCCGGCGAGCCGGCCGGCGATGCGGGTGGCGTCCCTGCCGACTCCCCGAAGGGAGTTCGAGGAGAGGCTGCGCTGCCACTCCAGTCCGACGTAGGCGAGGCCGGAGTGGGTGGTCGATACGCCCTCCCGGTGCTGCGGGTGGCCGTCGGCGTCGAGGGTGCCGAGCGGGCGCAGGTAGTCGAGGTCGGGGCGGTAGCCGGTGGCGAGGACGATGGTGTCGACCTCCTCGGTGCTGCCGTCGGTCCACGTCACCTTCGTGCCTTCGATCCCGCTGAACACGGGGCGCACGTCAGGGGCGCCGGCCGTGACGGCGGCGCGGTAGCGGCCGTCGTCGATCACCAACTGTGTCGGCGGCGTGCGCAGGAAACGGCCCACGGGCAGAACGTCGATACCTGTCACCCTCAGCCACCAGTGGAGATCCCGGCCCAGTACGTGCTGCCTGGTAAAGCGCGCAGGATGGCGCGCCGCGAGGGTGACCCGGGCGTGCGCCGCCAGCTCGGCGGCGATCTGCACCGCGCTGTTTCCGGCCCCGACGACCACCACTCTCCCCCAGCCTCCGGCCGGGGGGACCCCCAGCCCGGCGAAGGACCGGGGTGCTCGGTATTCGGCGGCGTGCAGTATGGCCCCCGCGTACTGCTCCAGTCCTGGAAGAGCAGGGAGATAGGGGCGACCGAAGGTCCCGGACGCCGCCACGACGCTCCGGGCCGAGAGCTGGCAGCCCTCCTCCAGGGTGAGGGTGAAGCCCTCGTCCGCAGTGGCCACCTCCCGCACGCGCACTCCGGTGCGGATGTCGGCGTCCAGGCGGTCGGCGTAACGCAGCAGGTAGGCGATGACCTCGTCCCGGTGCGGGTAGCGGTCCGGATCGCCGCCGAACGGCAGGCCGGGGAGCGAGCTGCGGCCGGCCGGGGAGAACAGGGTGAGGCTGTCGTAGTACCGCGGCCACGACCCGGACGTCTGTGCCGACGCCTCCAGGATCACCGGCTTCAGTCCCTGTCGGCGCAGTGCGTGTGCGGTGGCCAGGCCGGACTGGCCGCCCCCGATCACTGCGACGTCTACGTGCTCCATAGCTCGCCCTCCCGGTTTCGATGAATGTCTATCTTGACGTTCATCGAAGCAGGTGCCATGCTGGCGGCGCAAGCCATTGACATGCATCGAAGCAAGGAGCCGAAAATGGCCGCCGCCTGGATCCGTAGCGTCTTCACTCGCTCTGCCGCCCGGCATCTGGTCGGCGTCCACTTCTGCGACAGCTGCGCACAGGTGTGTGACAGCGCCTGCCGGGCCCGGGTCCAGCGCCGGAGTGAACAGCTTTCGTCGGCACCGCACGCCCCTCTCCGCTGAGCCGTCCACCGCTCCGACTCCGCCCATCCGAGCAACGAATCGAAGGAAGCATCGCCATGGAGAAGCAGAACCTGCCCGTCGTGGTCGTCGGAGCCGGCCCGGTCGGCCTGGCCGCCGCCGCACACCTCGTAGAACGCGGCATCGAGCCGCTGGTGCTGGAGGCCGGCCCGTCGGCCGCGACGGCGGTACGGGAGTGGGCGCACGTCCGCTTGTTCTCACCCTGGGCCGAGGTCACCGACCCGGCCGCCGAGAAGCTGCTGGCCCCGACCGGCTGGACGCGCCCCGGTGGGAAGACGTACCCGACCGGCGGTGACTGGGCCGAGCGCTACCTCCAGCCGCTCGCCGACACCCTCGGCGACAAGGTTCGCTATGGAGCGAGGGTCACCGGCGTGGCCCGCGCCGGCCGTGACCGGATCGTCGACTCGGGCCGCGAGGAGCAGCCCTTCACCGTGCACATCGAGACGGCGGACGGTGCCGAGGAGCGGATCACCGCCCGAGCCGTCATCGACGCCTCCGGCACCTGGTCCGTGCCGAGCCCGATGGGCGCCAACGGCCTCCCCGCCCTCGGCGAGAAGTCCGCCTCGGACCACATCGCCTATCGCGTCCCCGAATTGAAGGACCCGGCCGTACGGGCCCGCTACGCCGGTAAGCGCACAGCGGTCGTCGGCTCCGGCGCCTCCGCCTTCACCGCCCTCGCCCTCCTCGCCGACCTGGCCGGGGAGGAGGCGGACACACATGCGGTGTGGATCCTGCGCCGGGGCATCGGCGACGCCACGTACGGCGGCGGCGAGGCCGACCAGCTCCCGGCGCGCGGCGCCCTCGGCCTGCGTGCCAAGGCGGCGGTGGAGGCGGGGCATGCCAGTGCCGTCACCGGATTCCGCACGGAAGGCGTCGAGCGGGACGGTGACCGGCTGGTCCTCGTCGCCGAGGACGGCCGCCGCCTGGACGCGGTCGACGAGGTCATCGTCCTGACCGGCTTCCGCCCCGACCTCTCCTTCCTCTCCGAACTCCGCCTCGGTCTCGACGAGCGGCTCCAGGCCCCGACCGCGCTCGCCCCGCTGATCGACCCGAACGCCCACTCCTGCGGCACGGTCTACCCGCACGGCGTGAAGGAGTTGTCCCACCCGGAACAGGGCGTGTACCTGGTCGGCATGAAGTCCTACGGCCGCGCCCCCACGTTCCTCGCCATGACCGGCTACGAGCAGGTCCGCTCGATCACCGCCGCCCTGGCCGGCGACCACGAGGCGGCCGAGCGCGTCGAGCTGACCCTGCCGGAGACCGGCGTCTGCGGCGGCGCCGGCCTGTTCGACGAGCCCGACGCCGCGCAGAGCGACGAGGGCGGCGGCTGCTGCGCGGCCCCGGCCACCCTCCAGATCGGCACCGGCGCCGCGGCCGCATCCGGCGGCTGCTGAAACAGCATCCCAGCCCAGGAGGTTCACCATGTCCCGCGTGCAACTCGCCCTACGGGTCCCGGATCTCTCCGCTTCCATCGCCTTCTACACGAAGCTGTTCGGAGTCGAACCCGCCAAGCTCCGCGACGGCTACGCCAACTTCGCCATCGTCGAACCCCCGCTCAAGCTCGTTCTGATCGAAGGCGAGCCGGACACGGCGACACGTATGGATCACCTCGGGGTCGAGGCCGACAGCACGGAAGCCGTCCACGCGGCCGCCGCCCGGTTGAGCGAAGCGGGACTGGCCACGGTCGAGGAGAACGACACGGCCTGCTGCTACGCCCTGCAGGACAAGGTCTGGGTCCACGGCCCGGGCCAGGAGCCATGGGAGGTCTACGTGGTGAAGGCCGACGCCGACACCCTGACCAAGCAGAGCGCCGGCGCTGCCGATGCTGACGCCGGTGCCAAGGAACCGGCCGACGCTGCCGGATGCTGCTGACCCGCCGATGGCCAACCTTCACACCAGCGAGGCCGTGACCGGAACGGGGGACCGGTCGCGGCCTCGCGCCGCCCTGCCCGCCCTGTGCGTCACCCAGATCACCAGCTGGGGAATCGTCTACTACGCATTCCCCGTCCTGAACCCGAGGATCACCGCCGACACCGGTTGGTCGACGACCGCCACCACCGGCGCCTTCTCCGCCGCCCTGATCGTGTCGGCGCTCGCGGGCATACCCGTCGGCCGCGTCCTCGACCGCCGTGGCCCGCGTACGGTCATGACCGTGGGCTCGGTCCTCGGTGTCACCGCCGTCCTCGCCCTCGCCCACGCGCCCAACCTGGCTGCTTTCACGGCTGCCTGGCTGCTGGCGGGTCTGGCCATGGCCGCGACCTTCTACCAGCCCGCCTTTGCCGCCGTCACCCGCTGGTGGGGCGAGGACCGAGTCCGAGCGCTCACCGTGGTCACGCTTGCCGGTGGTCTGGCCTCGACGGTCTTCGCACCTCTCACGGCCGCGCTCGCCGAGCACCTCAGCTGGCGAAACACCTATGCACTCCTCGCTCTGATCCTCGCGGTCGTCACCGTCCCCGCCCACGCCCTGGCGCTACGAGCCCCATGGCCGCCCTTGCCCACCCACGCCACACAACAGGCGGGCGAAAGCGGCACGGTCGCCCGCAGCCGCCCGTTCCTGATGCTGGCAGCCGCGCTGACCTTGAACGGCTTCGCGCTGTACGCCGTCGTCATCGCGCTCGTCCCGCTGCTGACCGAGCGAGGGATGAGTCCCACCGCGGCCGCGTGGGCACTCGGCCTGGGCGGCGCAGGCCAGACGCTCGGTCGTACTCTCTACTCCGCCCTGGTGCGCCGCACCTCGGTCACCACACGCACGGTGGCCCTCATCGTGGCAGGCGGCGCAACCACCGCGTCCCTTGCGATAACTCCGGGGCCCTACGCGGTCCTCGTCCTTCTGTCCGTCACCGCGGGCATGGTCAGAGGAAACCTCACCCTGCTCCAGGCCACCGCCATCACCGAACGCTGGGGGGCCACCCACTATGGCACGCTGTCCGGGCTCCTCGCCGCACCGGTCACGACCGCCGGCGCCGTCGCCCCCTTCGTCGGCGCCGCCCTCGCCGCAGCCCTCGGCGGGTACCCGGCCCTCTTCTGGGTCCTCGCGGGAGTGTCCCTGGGCGCCAGCGTGTTGGCGGTGGTCTCCGACAGACGTTGAGTGGCGGCGAGGGCGACCGAGACTAGTGCGACGGGTGGGCGAGCGAGGCCGCAGCGGGGTCAGGTCCGGAGCCGGGCTTGAACGGAAACGAGTCCGTGGCTACTTCGAGGCATCCTCGATGGCCTCGAAGATGTCGGCGTCGGTCTCCTTCTGCCAGTCGGGCAGGTCCGGCCAGTCGGCGACGTAGCCGGGCTTCGGGTTCTCGAAATGCTTGTACATCTGCGCGGTCCAGCAGGTGGCGACGAAGCGGCTCTTCTGCTCGCGGGTGAGGCGGGAGGCGTGGCGGTCGCTGAGGCCGAGGAACTGGCGCACCTGGTCGTGGACGGCGCCGGCGGCCTGGCGCTCCCACTCGGGCGTCTCTTCCCAGGGGGTGACGTAGCCGGGCTTGGGCTCGCCGGGGAAGTGTTTGCGCACTCCGGTGATCCAAGCCTCGCGGAACAGTCGGGCGCCCTCGGACTGCGACATGCCTTCCCCTCTCGTTACGTCGTGCACAGTGCGTCGATCTCGGCGCCCAGCTCCGCCACACGAGCGTCGCGGGTGAGCGGGCCGAGGTCGGTTCGTAGCCCTTGAAGTTTATGGGCGACGTAACCGGAGGATGACGTGCGGGCGAGTCGCAACGCCTCCCCGCCGTAGGCGAGTACTTGGTCGGGGTCGTGACGCCGGGCGCCGATGGCTGCGAGGTCGGTCAGGACCGCACCGCGTCGGCGGAAGGACTGGCCGGAAGCGAGGATGTCCTGGCCGAGTGCGGTACTGAGTGCCTTCTCGGCGAGGTCGAGGTGTCCGAGCTGGAGGTAGCGCGCTCCGCGCTCCTCTGCGAGTCGGGAGCCGTCGAAACGCAGCCAGCCGCCGTTGTGGGCCGCCCCGCTCAGGCCGGTCACCTTCTCCGCTTTGTCCAGGGCGCGTTCGCAGGCGGCGAGGTCGCCGAGGCCGGCGTACGCCTCGGCCTGGACGGCAGCGACCCAGTAACGGGTGGACAGGGAACCGTCCCCGCGCCGTGCCACCTTCTCGGCGGCCGACAGCGTGCCGACCGCGTCGGCGTAGCGGCGTTCGTACAGATCGACGTAGGCGTGGCGGACGAGGGCACACGCCCACAGGTCGTAGGACTTCGCCTCCCGGCTGGCAGAGGCGGCGAGCGTGTAGGAGGCGGCGGCGTCGGTGTAGCGGTTGCCGTCGAAGGCCAGTTCTCCGGCGAGCTGGAAGAGGTCACCGGCCGCGCCGCACAAAGCCTGTGCTTCGGCCTCGGGCCGCCCGTCGAGGGTCTCGTTCAGGGCGGTGAGCTGGTCGCGGACGACCGGGTAGACGGAACGCTTGGCGCGGGCGAGTTGGTAGACCTGCCACAGGTGTCCGTTCATGCGCAGGAAGTCGTCGGACATCCCGCGCAGCGCGCCCTCCGCGAGGGCTGCGCCCCCGTCGGGGGATAGGGCCACCAGGGCACTGGTGACGGTGATGGCGCGCAGGAACTGGCGTCGGATCATGTCGTCGAGGTCCCCTGAGCCGTGGTGGTCGCGAGGCGGCGGCCCTGCCGACTCCGGTCGGGCTGCTCGTGGCTGTCCCACCAAGGCGTCGAGTTCGTCAAGGTCGAGGTGGAGCAACTCGGCCAGCCGTGGTCTCAGCGGCGGCTGCGGGGTGGTGGTGCGGCCTTCCCAGCGGCCGACGGTTCGTCGGTCCACGCCAAGGGCGTGCGCGAGCTCTTCCTGACTGTAGCCCAGCGTCCTGCGCCTCTCCGCAAGCCCCATGCCGCCCCCTTTCCACGCATCAACCCGCGTCTAACCCGACGGCACCGGGCTGTCCCAGAAGTGTCCCAGGACTGCCCCGTGGATGCCGTGGTCCGCGCCAACGCGAGCCGCTTTTCTGGACGTTGTCAGGCACGACAACGGTGGAGACCGGAGAAGGGGTGCGGATATGGCAGCAGGAAGCGTCACGTCGTCCGAGGCGGCTGGAGTGTCGATCGTCCTGGAGGCGGTCGACGAGGCCGTGGACACTGCGCTGGCCATTCGCCTGATGATGCCCGAACGCCCGGTGATCGACGCGACGACCCGTGACCTGGTCAGCCACCTGAGAGTGCTGATGGCCGAGGAACTCGGCTTTGACGAGGACCCGGCCGTCCAGGCGTTGTTCCGAGAGGGCTACCGGGTCCTCGACCTGACGCGCCGGCCGACGGAGCAGTCCCCCCACTTCATCGCCTACCAGTACATGCGCGACGTCGGCGCGCTGACCAGACGCTTCGCCGACGTCTACCGCGCGACCCGGAAGAAGGACCAGGACGATGGCTGACCAACCCCCAAACGAGCTGCCAGTGCGCTCGCCTGGCGCCACTCTGCCCGACCAGGAACGAGCACGACGCGTCTTCATCGGCCGCCCCGGCCTCGCGCCGACCGTGGGGCAACAGCGTGGCAAGGGCCAGGACGCGCAGTGAAAGGCCAGGTCACGGCCCAGGTCATGTACATCGCGTGCGTCCTGGCGCTCGGGGGATCGATCGTGGTGGCGGTGTCCCGGGGATGGTGAGCCGGCGACGCAGCAGGCGAGGTCGCCCCTATGGCTGGCGGCAGTGGCTGCTGTCGGCCCTGATCATCGTCTCCACTATCCCGGTCGCCTGGGCTCTGTGGCACTTCGCCCCCGACTGAGAGACCACCGGTCCGCTCCCGACCTACCGACTCCCGCTCTGGCCGAGCGAGCCCTCATGAAGACCCGGTCCCCACCGGGGAAGGGCTCAGCCGCTCTCCCCCTCGGCCAGAGCGGGCCCCCCACCCAACGCGCTCCCGTCCAGTTCGCCGTGAACGCCGGCGGCAGGGACGGGTCCGGGCTCCGCAGCTCGCGGGGCCCGTCCACCCACTCCGCAGGAGGAAGGAACAGCCATGATCATCGACGAACTCTTCACGGGCGACCTGGTCACCGGCGTCCCCAGCATGGACGCGGCGCTGCTCGACAAGATGCCCGGCGGCGGCGACAACAACGGCGACCACTGCAGCTGATCGGCCAGGCAACGCGGCGGAGCAGGGCCTGGCGTCCTGCTCCGCCGCTCCGTAGAGGAGGGGAGTGGAGTGCTCTCGTTTCGAGTGCGGCTGGCAGACACCCGGGACGCCGGCTGGCGGTGGGACACAGACCGCTGGGTCAAGGGGGAGAGCTGGATCCGGCCCGCTCACGCAACCGTCCTGGTCGCGGACCTCATACCGGGCGACGGATCGAGCGTCTGTGCGCTGGTGCGGGAAAACAGAGACGGTGAAGCCGACTACACGTCGCTGCTCGTCCGGCCCGACGAGATCCAGGTCTCGGCGGGAGTGCTGGGGACCGTCCCGCTGTACCTCACAGCAGTAGGCGACGAGATCTTCGGGTCGTGGGACATCGTCGACCTCCGGCCTCACCTGCGACCTGACCGGCTCAATCCACGAGCGGTCGCCCGCACCTTGAGCCGCCAACACCGCTACAGCACCGACACCCTCTTCGACGGCGTGTACCGACTCACCGAACGCGCCACCGCGGTCTTCACACCGGCAGGGCTCTCCATCGTCTACCCCGAGCCCGCCCAGCACGTCCTGGAACCCCGCAGCCTCCGTAGCGGAGTGGACCCCGTGACCACATTCGACGCACTGCTCACCGAGGCCGCGGCCGAGTGGCGATCGACGGCAAGCCGTGTCGGTGTCGAGGTGTCCGGCGGAGCGGACTCGGCCAACGTGGCACTGTCCGCCGTCGCGGCCGGTTTCGGCTCCGTGCACACCTTCGGGCTGCTCATGGACGGCCGGATCGGTCAGCTCCAGCGAGACCGCCGCCGCGCCCTGGTGGACCTCTTGGGCCTGTGGGACACCGCTGTGCCAGCGATGCAGCACCCGCCCTTCGTGCCTGGCGGAGTACGGGATCGCAGGCGCCCACACGACCCGGCGGGCGCCTTCTACCAGGAGGCGTTCGATGTCGTGCGCGGGCACGTGGCCGCACACGGCTGCGAGCTGGTCTTCACCGGATGTGGTGGGGACGAGGTCAACGCCCACCACTCGCGTACGGAATCCGGACTTCCGCCGAGCGAGCCGGTGCCGTGGCTCGGCGACAAGGCCACCGCGGCGCTGGCCCAGGTGAACGAGAACCTCGCTCCCATCCCGGTCCTGCCTGTGCCCACGCTCATGGCGTTCGGCCTGCACAACCCGGCGTACGTGAGACTCGGTATCTGGCCGGTGGCACCCCTCGTCCACCCCCGGATGATCCGCTTCATGGAGCAGCTGCCGCACGAGTACAAACGCGACAAGAGGATGTTCCGCGACCGGCTTCGGCGGGCGGGTCTGCCCGAGTCCGTCGCGGCTCCCACCGAGCCGGAGAACTTCCTCGCGGTCATGGAGTCGGGACTGCGCACCTACGGGCTCCCTCTCCTGGACGAGATGCTGACCGATTCCCTGCTGATCGATCTCGGCTACGTTGATGCCGACGCCCTCAGCCGGGCCCGTGACCACTCCGAGCGGACTCCCGCGGTGCCCGACCTGCTGTGCGACACACTCGCCCTGGAAGCCGGACTGCGGAGCCTCGCATGAGCGGCCTGGACATCGCCGAACCCAGCCACCTGGCAGCCTCCAACCTCTTCTACCGAGACCCCGCCCTGTACGACAGAGTGCAGTCCGACAGCACCAGCGCGAGCACCTGCCGGGCGCTCGTCGACCGGCACCGCCCGGACGCCCGCACTCTGCTGGACCTGGGCTGCGGAACCGGCAGAGACCTGGAGCTGCTGGCCCATTACTTCGACTGCATCGGCGTCGAGGTCCAGCCCGGCCTGGTCGACTACGCCCGCCGCACGCGGCCCGGCCTCGACATCCGCCTCGGCGACATGCGCACCATCCGCCTCGACCACACCGCTGACGTGCTGACCTGCCTGGGAAACTCCCTCTCCTACGTGCACGACAACCAGGACATCCAGGCGGTCTTCCGGACCTTCGCAGCGCATGCCCGTCCTGGGACGCTCCTCGTACTTTGCTGCTCCGTAGCCCCGATCGAGCGTGATGAGCCGCAGGAAACAGAGGTCGAGACCGGATCGGGCACGGCCCAAGTGACCATCACCTACGAGTGGGACCTGCGGGCCCAGATGAACACCATGCGCCGGCACTGGGTGTTCGGCTCAGGTGAGGAAACACGGGACGTGATCTGTCGACGTGTCCTCGGACCGCGTGAGCTGGAGCTGTACGCGGCCCTCGCCGGCTTCGACGTCCTCCAGATCACCGACGGGATCGGAGCAGGCACCTTGCACGGGCCTACCGCGTACACCGTGACCCGGTACAGGTGATCAGGACGCGGTCGTCAGCGCCCACGGCGGGGATCGTTCCCTGTCGGGCCGGGCGCCGACTGCGTGGTGGGCGCCGAGTGCGAGGTGTGCCGGTTGGCTCGGAGGGACGTGGCGTTGCGGTCGTCGGGTAGTGCGGGCAGGTGAGCGTTGCGGCGCAGACGCCAGACGAGGACGTCGCTCATGGATCCGGCGGAGCGTAGTTCGCGCCGTGCCGTGGCTTCGGTCAGCAGGGCGGCCGGGTCATGGCCGGCCCTCCGGGCGTCGTCCAGTGTGGCGGCCAGGGCAGGCCAGCCGGACTCGGCTTGGATCTGGTGGGCCAGCGCCGGCAGCACTTGGTGGAGCAGGTTCGCCTGCTGTTGCCGAACACGTGGAGTCAGTCGCCGGCCTCGCTGGCTCAGTGCGGTCATGGGCTGGACTGCGGCGGCCTGATAGGCGGCGCGGAGGTGCTCGGCGGCTTGCCGGGCGGCGGCGGCCTGCTGGCTGTGGTGCTTCCTGGCGTGCCACTTCGCTGCGGCGGTCACGACGAAGAAGGCCATGTCGATAAGCATGGCCGTGGAGGCGCCGTCTTCGCCCCGGCCCAGGACCGGCCCGCTGTGCACGAGATCACGGGCGGCTTGTCGCAGGGCCCGGTCGTGCCCGCGTACTGCCTTCACGTGGGAGCGGCTCGCGCGCTCGAACGCGGAGGCCGCATCGCGCAGTTCAGCCCGGGTGTGGGCGGCGGAGGTCTTGGCCAGCGCGTCCAGGACCTCTCCGGTCGCGGCGATCTGGGCCGCTACAGTGCCGTCGTCGCCGTGGTCGATCACAAGCAGGGCCTGCCACGTGGCAGCCGCGGCCCGCCGCCGCGCGAACGCGGGGCCTGTCACGGGCGGCAGTGCAGACTGATCCGGCCATGAGCCGTCGACGGCGGTGGGCGTCTCCGAGGGCCGGCCCCAGCGTTCACGGACACGGGGCAGGGACAGGTCGGGCGCCAGCTTGGATCCTGAGTAGAAGACCGGCTCGCCGTCCTTGTTCCGGTCATCAGGGAGGGCGACCTTGTACCCGAGGAGATCGCCGGAGGGCGCGAGACGCTTGCGGATCAGCAGACCGGCGGCGGCCAGGCGGTCGAAGAACTCGTCCGTCGAGGCAGCACCGGCCACTGCCCGGCGCACGGACTCACGGAGTTCCTCCCGCGCGGTGCGCTCCCGGCCTTCCCGCTGGGCCTTGTGCCGTTCGGCGCTGGTCGGACGACGGGCCGCGGTGCCATCGCCGGTGGCGAGGCGGCGCAACCCGTAGTCGATCTCGATCACGCGGGCTTCGGCTTGGGAACGCCTGCCGTCCTGGCGGATACGGGCTTGGCGGCCGTCCTCTCGTATGACGGTGGCGATGATGTGGATGTGGTCGTCGGCGTGCCGAATCGCTGCCCAGCGGCAGGCGGCGTCGTCACCGTCGGGAGCGATGCCGGTGGCGGCGACCATTCGGCGCGCTATCTCGCCCCACTGCTCGTCCGACAGGACCGGGTCCTCAGGAGCGGCGCGTACCTACAGATGCCACACGTGCTCGGCGGGCCGTCGGCTCTTCGGCAGGGCGTTGACCGGCTGGTCGAGTAGCCGCTGGAGATCGCCGTACGTGGCCTCGGGGTCGCGCCCGGGATCAGGGGCGAGGCTGTCCCAGGCGGCCACCAGGTGCGGGTCTGTGTGTTCTTCGTGCGTGCCGGGCCCATACAGGTAGTGGAGCAGGCCGATGGTGCGCGTGCCTCTTGCGTGGACGCGGGGGATCACCCGGCCGTCCCGTTGTCCAAGTGGTGCTGGGTGAAGGCGTCGACGCGCTTGGCGATGCGCTGGACGGCGGTGAGGACCGCTTCTGCCTGCGGTGCGTCGGCGCCGGAGTTCAGCGCCTTGGCCACCTGGTTGAGGTTGTTGCCGAATTGCCCGAGATGGCGCCGCAGCGCGAACAGCTCCTGCAGCATCTCTCGCTCGCCCGCTATGTCCGCGGTGGTGCGAGCGAGGTCACGGGCGGCGTCGAGAGCGGCGCGGGCGAGGAAGCCGGCGACGCTCATGTGACACGTGGCGGCTGCTCGGGCGAGCAGTTGGTACTCGGCATCGTTCATGCGGCAGCTGGGCTGGTGCAGGCGCTTGTTCTCGTCGCGCAGGCGTTCGCGCTGCTGTAGGCGGGGCTGCGACGGAGAGCTGCGCGCGCAGTCGATGCTGTGGTTCGCGTGTGGCTCTTCCCCACCGGTTTGCGATCCGTCCTCGGTCGCATCCGGATGGATCGGCGCCTCCAGGAGCCGATCCATTCCCGCCGCTCTCGGGGCGGGAGACGCAAGAGCATTGCTCCCCTCGGGAGCAATGCTCTTGCACCAACTTGCTCCGCCAGGGGCTGAGATGGTTGCCTCCTGACGCACGTCGCCGGGAGTGTGCTGATGTGGTGGGTGCATGGGTGCTTTCTGGATGGGTGTTCTACGGCGAGAGCCCGTAGTGGCGGCCGTACGCGGCTGGCACCGGGCAGGCTCGTTACGGGACCGTGTGGGGCGGTGGGCTCCAGGTTGGAGCGGTCCGCGGGGACCGGTCCTCTCTCCCACTGTGCATCACGCTCGGGGACCGCGTGCCGGGTTCTGCGGGTCTTCGGTCCTCGGCAGGACAGGGACCCGGCGGGGCTCGGTCCCCCCTCACGATTGACTTTCATCTGCGGTGCAGGACCGTTGCTTCTGCTCACCTGAGGGCTGTGACCTGCTGCTTTTCCCTGGAACCGTTCCGGTATCCGACGGGACCGTCGGGGACCGGTCCCCGAGACGTACGGGACCGGCCCTCGGTGTCTGGTGAGGACCGGTCCCCACCTCGGGTGGTCATGGTCCCGGGACCGGGATGCTCGGTCCCCGCATGTGCCGTCCGGTCCCCGGCCATTGAGGACCGGTCCCCGACACCCTCGCTCGGTCCTCGACGCGGCACGAGGCCGGTCCTCCTGGTGAAAGGACACGCGCTCGCGGACTGCCCTTCCGGCGTCCGGTCCCCGTCGATCGTCAGGAGGAGCGGTGACGTCGTCTGTCAGGGCCCTTGAGGATGACGCGGTCGGTCATCTCCGCGAGGCGGGAGGCGACGCGGTCACCGAGGGTGGTGCGCAGCTCGGCGGTGGGGAGGTTGGTGGTGATGAGGGTGGGGAGCAGGTGCTCGTACCGGTGGTTGATGAGCCGGTAGGTCAGCTCCTCGGTCCACTCGCTGGTCTTGGCCGCTCCGAGGTCGTCCAGAAGCAGTAGTGGGCTGCGGGCCAGGGTCCGCAGGTCGCGCTCGGCGTCGTGGCCGGCACGGGGACGCAGGCGGGCGTACAGGTCGGCGGTGGTGACGGCTTCCCAGCGCAGGCGGACCCCGCGGGTGAGGAGTGCCCGGACGGCGCCGTACGCCTGATGCGTCTTGCCCGTGCCGGTGGGGCCGGCGATCAGCAGGGAGGGACCCTCGGCGATGCCGGGCCCACTGGGGCCGGGGCGTCCGGCATGGGCGATGTGGTCGGCCCAGGCGATGATCTGAGGGTGGTCGGCGAGGGCGCGGCGGTAACGGGCCGGGATGCGGGCGTCGGCCAGCTCCAGGGCGGTGACGGGCTCGGCGGGCGGCTCCGCGGCTACGGCGCCGGGGTCGATGCCACGGCCCGCCAGTATGCCGTTCAGACGGTCGGCGAGCGGGCCGACGTGCTGGGGTTCGCGGGTGAGGGTGGAGGTCAGAGCTGTTCTCCGTAGGCGGCTTCGACGTCGGCGGGGTTTGTCCACGCCCTGTGGATGACGGGCTGGGCGAGGGCGGCGTTCATGGCCTCGTGCACCAGGCTCGGCAGGATGCTGGGGTGCTTGCCCTTGGTCCTGTGGAGGACGAGCCCTGCCCTGATGTGGTCGGGAGCGATGCCTTCGGCGAGCAGCTTGCGCACCTCTCGGCCGAGATGACCCAGGACGTCCTGGGGCGGGCGGTGGGCGCATGCCGCGCTGTATTCGGCGATGAGCTGCTTGGCCGAGACGGTGTTGGCCGCGGGGGCGCTTGCGCCCCCCGAAGGGGTAGATCCTAGATCCATGATCCTAGGTCCTAGATCCGGACCGTGAGGTGTCACCGCGGCCTCAAGCACGAGCCCATGAGGTTCACGTGAGGGCGCACTGAATGCCTCCTGACCTGTGGGTTTGCTGGTTTTTTCCATTTGGGCCGAGGGACCGTGCGGGTTCCATGCCCCTTCACTGCCACCTCCGTGAGGGTTCGGCGCATGGTCCGCGACGTCTCCGTGCGTTACGGACGGCGCGGGTGCCACCGCCTCGACAGCCTCGGTGTCGCGCGGGGCACCGTCTGGATCATTGTGGCGAGGGCAGGCCGGGATGCGGCTCTTGCTGGCCCGGTTGATTTTCTGGTGCTTGTGCCACGTGACGATGTGCAGGTAGCGCTTGTCGTCCGGGCCCTTGTACCGGCAGACCAGGCCGGCGTCGGCGAGCTGGGCGAGATCCTTTTCGACCTCGGCGGGAGTGTGCTCCGGGCGCAGAACCCACAGCTGACCGGCGATGATCGCCGCGTGGTCGCGATAGCGGCCCTGGTCGTCGGCCTGGGTGAGCAGACCGAAGAAGGTGCGCTCGGCGGTCAGGGTGACGACGGCGAGGGATTCGGATACGAAGGCTTCGGGCTTGATGGTGCGGATCCGTGCCAAGAGCGGAGTGTTCCTCACTCGGTGGCCGATGGGCGGGCACCCATGGCTCACCGTCGGTCGTGACGGCAAAGGCGGGGGAGTTGGCCGGCCGTTGACGCGAGGCTGACTGAGAGCCGGTCGCGCTTCTCCGGGGGTGTCGTCAACATAGCCACACCCGAGCGGCACAAGTCCAGCCCTGACCTGTCGAATCTCTGTCGGCAGAAAGGTCGTAGGGAATCGGGGCGGCGAGGGCGGTGTGAAAACGGTAGGTCACGATCGGCGGTTGACCAAATAGTTGTTCTGAGCGACAAGCCAGAAGGATCACATCGGCAAGGCGTTGACGTCCGGTGAGTGACGAAGCTACAACACAACATCCCACGTCAGAGACGCTGTCGAGCACTGCTCGGGCCGCTGTCACGGGGAACGTATCGACGAAATGGCCACCCGCCCGCCAATCGCAGGGCGGCGCAACATAGCCGACGATCGCCGGTTAACCAAACCGGCGAACGCAGCCGAGAATTGGAGTCATGGCAGCACGTTCACTGGAAATCGGCCCGGCCGGGATAAGGGCCGCCCGTACGATCGAAATTCTCCGCACCGAGCGCGGCCTCTCCCAGCGAGAGCTGGCCGCTCGCGTCACCGCCCTCGGCCGGCCAATGTCCAACACGATGCTGTCCCGCATCGAACGCGCACAGCGCCGCTGCGACATCGACGACCTGCTCGCCCTCGCGCAGGCACTTCGCGTCCCGGCCCGTGCCCTGCTCCAGGACTCCGCGACTTGTTGAAGCCACTCCTGGCCCGCCGTGCCCGCTCCAGTTCCCGACCTCGGTAAGGAAGCCTCACCGTTGCACCGACACGCAATAGCCCCGGCTCGTTGCCCACAGCAGCACAGCCGAAAGGGGGCGGTCGCCCATGACTGATCGCCTTCTGACGGTGGCCGAAGCCGCCGAACAGCTCGGTACCGGCGAACGGTTCATTCGCCGCCTGATCGCCGAGCGCCGCATTCGCTACGTCAAGCTCGGCCGTCCCGTGCGCGTCCCCGAGAGCGCCGTCACCGAGTACATCGAGGCACGCACGGTCGAACCGACCCGGCGCACCCGCACCCGGTACGGGAGGGCCGCCTGATGCCGACACGCAGGCCCCAGCGTCGTCGGGAGTTCGGCACCGTTCGCAAGCTCCCGTCCGGTCGATGGCAGGCCCGCTATCTGGGCCCGGACGGGCAGCGCCACAAGGCCCCCGAGACCTTCGATACGAAGACCGACGCGCAGGACTGGCTGAACCTGGTCCGTGCCGACATCGAACGTGACCACTGGCGCGACCCGGACGCCGGCGCAATCAACTTCGAGAGGTACGCCCTCCGCTGGGTGGAGGAGCGCGGTCTGGCGCCGACCACGGTCGACCGCTACGACGGCCTGCTACGCCTGCATCTCCTGCCGGCCTTCGGCGGCAAGGACCTGGACGAGATCACACCGCCTTCCGTCCGCACCTGGCGAGCCGAGCGGCTCAAGGCAACGGGTGCCACGACGGTCGCCAAGTCGTACCGGCTGCTGAAGGCCATCCTGCAGACCGCGGTCGACGACGACCTCCTGCGGACCAACCCGTGCCGGATCAAGGGCGCCGGTCGGGAGGAAGCCGACGAGCGGCCGACCGCCACCGTGGAGCAGGTCTTCGACCTCGCCGACGCCTTGGGTCCGCGCTGGCGCCTGATGGTCCTGCTCGGCGCTTTCGCCTCGCTCCGCCCCGAGGAACTGGCCGAACTGCGCCGCCGCAGTGTCGATCTCGACGAATGCTCCCTGCGGATCACGCATGCGTCACCGGAGCTGACCAACGGCAGGAGGGTCACCGGCGATCCCAAGTCCCGAGCGGGCAGGCGCACCGTGTACCTGCCCGACTTCCTCCTGCCCGAGCTGCGACGCCACGTGCAGTGGTTCGCCGAGAAGGAGCCGGACGGGCTCCTCTTCGTCGGGGAGAAGGGAGCCCCGTTCCGCCGCTCGACGTTCGGACGGAAATGGCGCAAGGCCAGGACGAGGGTGGGGCTGCCCGACAACTTCCGTTTCTACGACCTCCGGCACACCGGAAACACCCTTGCCGCCGACACCGGCGCCAAGCTGAAGGACCTCATGGTGCGCGCCGGCCAGTCCTCGGAGCGGGCCCAGCTGATCTACCAGCACTCGGCGGCCAAGCATCAGCGGAGGCTGGCCCGAGGTATCGATGCTGAGGTGAGGGAGAGGCTCGGCGAAGCACCGCCAGGCGTACGGAGAAGTGCCTGCGAGGCACGATTGTCGCCTGCCCCCGCCCCGGGACCGACTTTCAGATGGACCCCGGCCGAGGAGGGCAGGCGATCCGCCTCTTCGCGTCTGCCCGCGCTTTCGACCTGGTCAATGACCATCAGCGTGTTACGGGGCTTTGTGCCGCTTTCGGCCCTGCCGGTCCGTACTTCCTGTAGCGTCCTGAGGCGCATAGCTGGGATGCTGGGGCCTGAGGATTCTGCGACGACTGGAGGGAGTGGACCATGGCGTACTCGACTCGCATGGCTGCGGCTCTCTCCGGAGCCACCACTGGACAACTGCGCTCGTGGCGGCAGGACCGAGGTAATGGGCCGATTCTCTGCCCTGAGCTGGCGGCCAAGCCTGCTCTGTACTCCTTCCGGGACGTCCTGGCGCTACGCGCGTTCGCCATCCTCCGGCAGGACGTGTCGCTGCAGAAGATCCGCAAGGCTCTGGCCACACTGAAGCGGTTCGGTGAGTTCGAGCACCTGTCCAGCTACTCCCTGGTTGCCGAGGGCGACTCCATCGTCCTTGTGGGCGACAGCGAGGACGATCACGCAACTGATCTTGTCAAGCATCCTGGGCAGCGGGTCATCGCGACCATGGACGATATCCTCCAGGAGTTCGCGCCCCGCGCCGGCGTTGTCGTCCCACATCTTCTGCGGCCCAAGCAACACGTCAGTGTGGACCCGGACACGCAAGGGGGGCAGCCGGTCATCACCGGCACTCGCGTCCCGTTCGACGCCGTCGCGGAGCTGGTGGAGGACGGCGTCCCTCTTGACGAGATCGCCGCCTATTACCCCGGCGTGACAGTGGAGGCCGCCCGCGATGCGGTTTCCTTCGCACTGTATGTGGACAGCTACAGCCCGGGACCGCGCGCTGCCTGATGCGAATACTCATCGACGAGAACGTCCCGGTACAGATGCTGGAGATGCTCCGGCGGCTGCTGCCCGGGCACGATGTGCGCCACGTCAGTGAGATCAAGTGGGCGGGGAAGAAGGATCTCGCGCTCCTCCCCGATGCTGCGAAGAGAGGCTTCGAAGTCTTTCTCACCAAGGATGGGCGTCAGCTGGAGGATCCGTCGGAGACGTCCGCGATCAAGAAGTCCGGCATGCACCACATCCGGTTCAGCCACGGCCACAAGGGCATGGCCGGCCTGGGGCTGGCCATGGGCGCTGTGATCGCCGCGATGCCTCTGATCGTCCGTGAGCTCGATACGGCGCACGGCCAGCAGCTCGTCCACATCAAAGGCTTGAACCCGGGCAGTAAGCAGCGGTTCGACCTGGTCGACCCTGCCAAGGAGCCGCCTCGTTACTGGCCGCGCTAGTCACGTCGCCGATCCTGCGTAGACGCGCCGGGCTATCTACCACTGCCTGCCTCGCTGCGGTCGTGGAAGGCAGCTGAGTCCTTCTGCCCGGAGCGCCCCAGGGAAGGTGGTTGCGGCGCCTGTGGACGCGGCTTCTCTGGCTCGCTGCAAACTCCCCGATTGCGAGAGCGACTTCGCCCCCACTCACTCGCCGAGTGGTGCAGGTCACATAGAATGCGTCTCGCTATTTGAGAAGGTTCGGTGCTGCTGCCTTCGAAGTGGAGCTCCGGGTCGCCTGGATGGACCCGCTATTGCGGGTTAGGGCGCGCGGAGGGCACGGCACTCCCGAATTGGACTAGACAACAAACAACCCCCAAGCCAATGGCCTGGGGGTTTCGCATGGAGCGGGTGACGAGAATCGAACTCGCGCTCTCAGCTTGGGAAGCTGATGTTCTACCATTAAACTACACCCGCGCAAGACGCCGACCGTGGTCCGTCGGTGCCTGGACGCTCGCTCACTCTACCCCATGCCCGGCCCCCGGTGTTCGCGCCGTGGGGCCGGTGGCCGTCTCGGGGGCGGGGACGCGACTGCGAGGGCTCGGAGTTGGGGCGTACGGTGGGGGACCCGGAGAGGGTGTGCGTGGGGGCGGAGTGCCGCCTGGAGTGTCGTCTCTTTCATCCCGTACTGTGGCTTTTGTCGTCAGGGTAGTAAGTCAGACGCGGCTCTTGGGGAAGGGACTTGAAGGACTTGATGGAGCGCACCGTCGTCCGCTGTGCCGATGGGCACGTGTTCACCGCCAGCTCGTTCCCGATGCAGCAGGCCGAGCGGCTCGGCCCCGGTCGGCTCGTCCGATGTCCGCGGTGTGCGCGGCTGCGGAGTGCCGTGCCGGTGAGCCTGCAGAAGCGGTAACGGGCGGCAACGGCCTGCCTTTCGGCAGGGAGACCCAGTAGGACCGGGCGCGCGGCGCGGCGGCGGTTGTCGCTGCTCCGCGCGCCTTGCGTATCCTCGGTGCGTGCTTCTCTCAGACAAGGACATCCGGGCCGAGATCGACGCCGGACGGGTCCGCATCGAGCCCTTCGACGACTCCATGGTGCAGCCGTCGAGCATCGACGTGCGCCTCGACCGCTATTTCCGGGTGTTCGAGAACCACCGGTACCCGCACATCGACCCCTCCGTCGAACAGGTGGATCTCACCCGTCTCGTGGAGCCGGAGGGCGACGAGCCGTTCATCCTGCATCCCGGGGAGTTCGTGCTGGCCAGCACGTACGAGGTCGTCTCGCTGCCCGACGATCTCGCCTCGCGGCTGGAGGGGAAGAGCTCGCTCGGGCGGCTCGGCCTCGTCACGCACTCCACCGCCGGGTTCATCGACCCGGGCTTCTCCGGGCATGTGACGCTGGAGCTGAGCAATCTCGCGACCCTGCCCATCAAGCTGTGGCCGGGAATGAAGATCGGGCAGCTGTGCATGTTCCGGCTCACCTCGCCGGCCGAGCACCCGTACGGGAGCGAGCGCTACGGGTCCCGTTACCAGGGGCAGCGGGGGCCGACCGCCTCCCGGTCCTTCCTCAACTTCCACCGGACCCAGGTATGAGCAGGACGCGCGGATGAGTGATGTTCGGGAGAGCCTGACCTACGAGCAGTTCGGCGTCGCCGTGCGCGAACTCGCCCGGGCCGTCGCCGACGACGGGTACGAGCCGGACATAGTGCTTTCCATCGCCCGCGGTGGTGTCTTCGTGGCGGGTGGGCTGGCCTACGCGCTCGACTGCAAGAACATCCATCTCGTGAACGTGGAGTTCTACACCGGGGTCGGGACCACGCTCGACATGCCCGTCATGCTCGCACCCGTCCCGAACGTCATCGACTTCTCCGACAAGAAGGTCCTCATCACCGACGACGTCGCCGACACCGGCAAGACGCTCAAGCTGGTGCGGGACTTCTGCCTCGACACGGTCGCCGAGGTCCGCTGCGCGGTGATCTACGAGAAGTCGCACTCGCTGGTCCAGTGCGAGTACGTGTGGAAGCGGACCGATGAGTGGATCGACTTCCCGTGGTCCGCGCAGCCGCCGGTCGTGCGGCGGGACGGGCAGGTGCTGGACGCCTGACGGCCGCGGAGGCGCCGGAGGAACGGGCCCCCGGCGGACCGGCAGCGTCCGGTACCGGTACGCGTCGGCAGCCCTTCCTCACGCGGACGACTAGAACGTGCCCAGCTTCACGATGGACAGCAGGGCGATCAGCTGGATCGCGGAGGCGCCGAGCGCCTTGGGCCAGGGCAGGTCGTGGGAGCGGCCGACCATCAGGGTCAGCAGGGCGCCGGCCGCGATCCAGGTGGCCCAGCCGAGGATCTGGACGAAGGGCGCGTCGCCGCCGGCGAACATCGCGACGACCAGGCGTGGGGCGTCCGTGAGGGACATGATCAGCATGGAGAGGCCGACCGTGGGCTGCCAGGCGCCGTCGCCGCCGAGCTGGCGGGCCAGGGTGTGGGTGACCACGCCCAGGACGAAGGCGCTCAGCACCAGCGCGACCGCCGTGGTCAGGACGATCGGGATCGCGTTCGAGAGGGTGGCGTTGATCGCCTCCTCGCGGGCGCCGTCGAAGCCGAAGACCGCGAGCAGGCCGTAGAGGAACGTCACGATGAGGGCAGGGGTCCACATCGCGTAGTCCCGCATCTGGAGGAAGGTCTGGTTGGGCGCGAGGACGACGCCCTTCAGCAGGTCCTTCCAGCGCAGGCGGGGGCCGACCGGGCCGGGCGCGGGGGCGGAGCCGGCGCGGTAGGTGTCGCCCTGGTTGTAGGGGTCGTCGACCGTGAACGCCTGGGTGTGGCCGGGGTTGTCGGCCGCGTACGGGTCGTACGGGGCCTGGCGGGGCTGGCCGCCGTGCGGGCCCCCGCCCTGGCCGTAGCCGCCGTCGCCGAAGTACTCCGGCTCACCATGCCCGCCGTTGTGCCCGCCACCGTGCCCGCCGCCGTGTGCCTGCGGCCACGGGGAGCCGCCGGGACCGGGGCCGGGGGCGCCACCCCCGTACGGCGGTTGCGGGTACGGCTGCCGAGGCGCGGCGGGACCGCCGTACGACGGTCCCTGGGGCGCCTGCTGTCCGTACGGGGGGCGTTGCGGTCGCGCGTTTGGAGCGCCGTTGTCCCGGCCGCGTCCGATCCTGAATCCAGCCACGCCTTCGAACGTACCTGGTCCCGGAGAGTGACGTGCGGGCACCGGCCCTTCGGGGCATCCTTTGCTGCCGAGCTGTGACATCCCCTACGGGTCGTCCCCGAGTGCACCCCGAGTGCACCCCGAGGGCTTCCCGGCGTCGGTCCCGCCCGCTCCGCGCGTCGCCCGCCGGTGCCCCCTACGGGGTCAGGAACTGCGACGTCGAGAACGTGACCGCGGGCTCCGCCGTCACCAGGGCCTTCTTCGCGCCCCGGTACACCGCGACGGTGTCCTCCGTGTCCCCCCGGTACGTCCGCACCACCAGGTCCGCCAGGCCGTCGCCGTCGAAGTCGCCCGCCGTCAGCACCCGTGCCGTGCCCGTCGCCGCGGGCCGCACCGTGACCGCGCCCCGTGTCGTGGGGCCCGCCCCGCGGCCCGGCAGGACGCGTACTCCGGAGCCGCTGGAGACCAGTTCGTCCAGGCCGTCGCCGTCGAAGTCGGCGGCGTCGAGCATCGAGCCGGGGGTGTCGAGGGTGCCCCGTGCGGCGCCGGGGAGGTCGTAGCGCAGCGCGGTGCCGTCCAGGGCGCCCACGGCCGCGTCCAGTGCCTCGCCCCTGCCGAAGGCGCCGAGGGCGACGTCGGCACCGGTGGGCAGGGCGGCCCCGGTGCGGGTCGGGCCGTCCGGGCCGCCCAGGACGACGCTCGCCCCGCCGGGGCCGGCCGAGGCGCGGACGACCAGGTCGTCGTACCCGTCGCGGTTCACGTCGGCGGCGGGGCCGGTCGGCGCCTCGCCGGGGGAGGGGACGGGCGCCCCGGCCCCGCGCGGGGCGCCCTCGCGGGTGAAGGGGCCGCGCAGATAGCTGAGGCGGCCGGCCGAGGCGTGGACGACCAGGTCCTCGGCGCCGTCGCCGTCGAAGTCGCCGCACACCGGACGTTCGGGCCAGTCGTCGCCGTGGCGGGCCCGGTCGGGGACGGTCAGCGGGACCGCGCGGCCGGCCGGTCCCGACGGGGAGCCGAAGAGGAGCTGGAGGGGGACAGGCGGGCGGCCCTCGCCGTCGTAGGGCGGGTCGGTGGTGACCACCAGGTCGGTGAAGCCGTCGCCGTCGAGGTCGCAGCTCGCCTCGGCCTCGAAGACGGCCGGCGACCGCCCGCCGACCGGGGCCGCGTGTTCCTCGGGCGTGAGCAACTGCCGGGTGCCGGGGGCCGGTCCGCGGGACGAGCCGTACACGATGCCGATGCCGGCGTCGTCCGTGTGGCTCCGCGCCTTGACCAGGTCGTCCAGGACGAGGTCGCGGTGGCCGTCGCCGTTGAAGTCGTCGGGGACCTCGCTGCCCCGGCCGCGCGGCACCGGGAGCGGGGCGGGGGTGCCGGCGGCGCGGACCGGGGCGGCGTCCTCGGTGGCGGGCGCCCCATTGTGGCCGCAGGCGGCGAGCAGCAGCAGGCAGCCGGCGGCGGCTGTGCCGGTCAGGGTGTGTCTTCGCGGGCGCACCGCTCACCTCGTCCGTATCCGTACCGACCCGTATCACCGTCGACGACCGGGCAATGATGCACGTGGTCGACAGGCGACGGCACCCCCGGGTCCGGACGGCACCCCCGGGTCCGGACGGCACCCCCGGGTCCGGACGGGACCCGGGGGTGCCGGTCGAGAGCGGTGGGCGGAGGGCGGCTACTTCACCGGCTCCGGCGTCGGCTCGTTCTCCGTCTCCGGCTCGCCGGCCGGGTCGGCCGGGGTCCTGACGGAGTCGAGCAGGAGCTGGGCGACGTCGACGACCTGGATGGATTCCTTGGCCTTGCCGCCCCCGGCGGAGCCGCTGTCGGATTCGGCCTTCTTGCCGTTGACGGAGTCCGTCAGCATCACCAGGCAGAACGGGCAGGCCGTGGAGATGATGTCGGGGTTGACGGACAGGGCCTCGTCGACGCGCTCGTTGTTGATGCGCTTGCCGATCCGCTCCTCCATCCACATCCGCGCGCCGCCGGCGCCGCAGCAGAAGCCGCGCTCCTTGTGGCGGTGCATCTCCTCGTTCCGGACACCCGGGACGGCGGCGATGATCTCGCGCGGAGGCGTGTAGATCTTGTTGTGGCGGCCCAGATAGCACGGGTCGTGGTAGGTGACGATGCCCTCGACCGGGGTGACCGGGAGCAGCTTGCCCTCGTCGACCAGGTGCTGGAGCAGCTGGGTGTGGTGGATGACCTCGTAGTCGCCGCCGAGCTGCGGGTACTCGTTGCCGAGGGTGTTGAGGCAGTGCGGGCAGGTGGCGACGATCTTCTTGGCCGACCTGGGCTTCCTCGACTCGTCGGTGACCTTGCCGTCGTCGTCCATCTCCTCGCCGAAGGCGGCGTTGAGGGACATGACGTTCTCCATGCCGAGCTCCTGGAACAGGGGCTCGTTGCCGAGGCGGCGGGCGGAGTCGCCGGTGCACTTCTCGTCCCCGCCCATGATCGCGAACTTGACGCCCGCGATGTGGAGGAGTTCGGCGAAGGCCTTGGTGGTCTTCTTGGCGCGGTCCTCCAGGGCGCCGGCGCAGCCGACCCAGTACAGGTACTCGACCTCGGTGAGGTCCTCGATGTCCTTGCCGACGACCGGGACCTCGAAGTCGAGTTCCTTGAGCCACTCCAGGCGCTGCTTCTTCGCCAGGCCCCAGGGGTTGCCCTTCTTCTCCAGGTTCTTGAGCATCGTGCCCGCCTCGGACGGGAACGCCGACTCGATCATGACCTGGTAGCGGCGCATGTCGACGATGTGGTCGACGTGCTCGATGTCGACCGGGCACTGCTCGACGCAGGCGCCGCAGGTGGTGCAGGACCACAGGACGTCGGGGTCGATGACGCCGTTCTCCTCCAGCGTGCCGATCAGCGGACGCTCGGCCTCGGCGAGCGCCGCCGCGGGGACGTCCCCCAGCTGCTCGGCGGACGCCTTCTCCTCGCCCTCCATGGTCTTGCCGCCGCCGGCCAGCAGGTAGGGGGCCTTGGCGTGCGCGTGGTCGCGCAGGGACATGATCAGGAGCTTGGGGGAGAGCGGCTTGCCGGTGTTCCAGGCGGGGCACTGCGACTGGCAGCGGCCGCACTCGGTGCAGGTGGAGAAGTCCAGCAGGCCCTTCCACGAGAACTGCTCGACCTGGGAGACGCCGAAGACGTCGTCGTCGCCGGGGTCGGTGAAGTCGATGGGCTCGCCGCCCGAGGTCATCGGCAGCAGCGGGCCGAGGGCGGTGCCGCCCTTGGCGTCGCGCTTGAACCAGATGTTCGGGAAGGCGAGGAAGCGGTGCCAGGCCACGCCCATGTCGGTCTTCAGGGCGACCGTGATCATCCAGACGAACGAGGTCGCGATCTTCAGGCCCGCGAA
The DNA here is from genome assembly GCF_043200575.1 of Streptomyces sp. NPDC048392. Taxonomy (NCBI): domain Bacteria; kingdom Bacillati; phylum Actinomycetota; class Actinomycetes; order Kitasatosporales; family Streptomycetaceae; genus Streptomyces; species Streptomyces sp. NPDC048392. Next base: position 81,628 of record NZ_JBICYB010000009.1, on the reverse strand, counting down.
GAAGTAGACGAGGTTCTGCAGCGTGGAAAGGTCCACGTCCCGCAGCGCGGAGACGACCGGGTACGAGATGAAGAACGACGCCTCGTAGCCGTCCACGTGGTGGAGGACGCCCTCCAGCGCGTGCAGCATGAAGATGCAGACGCCGACGACGAGGATGACGGCCTCGACGAAGTACGCCTGGCCGAAGTTGGAACCGGCGAAGCGGGACTTGCGGCCCGGCCTGTTCGGCTTGCTCATCTGGCGGATCGCGATCAGGACGAGGATGCCGATCACGGTCATCGTGCCGATGAACTCGACGAAGACGTTGTACGGCGCCCAGTCGCCGATGACCGGCAGGATCCAGTCGGCCTGGAAGAGCTGGCCGACGGCGTTGACGATCGTCAGCAGCAGGGAGAAGAAGCCCACCGCGACGAACCAGTGCGCCACTCCGACGATGCCCCAGCGGTTCATCCGGGTGTGGCCGAGGAACTCCCTGACCACGGTGACGGTGCGGTCCACGGGGTCGTTGGTCCGTGTTCCGGCCGGCACCGGCTGGCCCAGCCGCATGTGGGTGAAGATCTGCAGGACGGCGCGGGCGAACAGTGCGACGCCGACCACGATCAGAACCAGCGACACGATGATCGCGGCGAGTTGCATGTGAGGGCTCCTCGGGCCTGCGAGGTTACGAGGGGGCGGTATTACTAAGCGGTAACTTATTCAGTTCGTCCGAGACTACCCCCATCCTGCGCCGCACTGTAGCCGGACGTGCGGTGATCTGCGTCGCTGAGGTGACCCTGACCCGCTCGGACCGGTCCGCGCCGGGTCGCGGGAGCCGCGGCGCCACGCCGGGCCGGACGCGCGATTCATAACAAAACGTGATATCCGGCATAGCGTGGGTCCGTGCTCTACGGGATCGCCGCCGCCACCGCTTCCTTCCTCCTCGCCGCCCTCCTCACCGCGCTGCTGAAGGCGCCCGCCCTGCGCCTGGCCCTCGTCGACCGGCGGCAGCGGCCCGTCCCGCTGCTCGGCGGACTGGCCGTCGCCCTCGTCACCGGGCTGGTCGCCTGGGCCGGTGACCGGTCAGGCGTCGTACCGCTCGGACCGGCGGCCGGCCGGCTGCTGGTGGCCGCGGCCGCCGTCGGTGCTCTCGGCCTCGCCGCCGACGTCTGGCGGCTGCGGCGTCGGTGGCTCCTCGCCGGTACGGCCGTCGCCGCGGCCTGCGTGGTGCCGTACGGCGAGACCGGGCCGCTGGCCGGGGCGCTCGCCGTGGGCTGGATCGCGCTGGTCACCGCCGCCTTCCGGGGGCTCGACCACGCCGACGGGGTGGCCGGCACGGTGGGTGTCGTGACCGCCTTCGGGGTAGGCGCGTGCGCCGCGGCGGACCTGATGGACGGACCGGCGGTGCTGCTGCTGGCGCTGGCCGCGGCGCTCACCGGGTTCCTGCTGCACAACTGGCATCCCGCGCGGATCGCGCTCGGCGCCTGCGGGTCGCTCTTCACCGGTTTCCTGCTCGCCGGGACCGCCGTGTTCACCCGGGCGGGGTACGAGCCCGGCGGCGGCGCGGGAGTGCTGTTCGCGCTGACCGCCCTGCCGGTCGCCGACGCCGTCCTCGTCCTCCTCTCGCGCCGCCTGGCCGGACGGCCCCTGTCGCGCGGCGGCCCCGACCATCTCGCGCACCGGCTGCGGCGGCTCGGGCTCACCGCGCAGGGCGCCGTGGTGGTCCTCGGCGGGACCGCGCTGTGCACGGTGCTCGTGGGCGTGCTCGCGCACACCGGCAGGGTGGGCGGGCAGGCGGTGCCGTGGGTGGCGGGCGGGGTCGCCGCCGGAGTGCTGGGGCTGTTGCGGGTACGGGTGTACGGGCCCCGGCGGGAGGCGGCCGGGGGAACCCGGGCGCGGGTTCGTCGGCCGCGGGAGGAGTCCCCGGCGCCCGGAGGGGCAACCGGAGCACCGGACCGCGCGTCCTCCCCGCGGGCGAATTTTCCGGTTCGTCAGGCCAGGCGTGGCGAGAACGCGCAGGTCAGAACGCCGTTGCGTGTAAGGAACGGATAAGAGTTGAGCCTTCTCGACTCACCTCTGTTGACCCATCGCCGGGCGTCATGCACACTTGAGCCTGTTCCACTCAAGTCAGCTGGAGGTTATTAACCATGGCACGTGCGGTCGGCATCGACCTGGGCACGACTAACTCCGTCGTCAGCGTTCTGGAGGGCGGCGAGCCCACCGTCATCACCAACGCCGAGGGCGCCAGGACCACGCCGTCCGTCGTCGCCTTCGCCAAGAACGGTGAGGTGCTGGTCGGCGAGGTGGCCAAGCGCCAGGCGGTCACGAACGTCGACAGGACCATCCGCTCGGTGAAGCGCCACATGGGCACCGACTGGAAGGTCAACCTGGACGGCAAGGACTTCAACCCGCAGCAGATCAGCGCCTTCGTGCTGCAGAAGCTGAAGCGGGACGCCGAGTCCTACCTGGGCGAGAAGGTGACCGACGCGGTCATCACCGTCCCGGCGTACTTCAACGACGCCGAGCGCCAGGCCACCAAGGAGGCCGGTGAGATCGCGGGCCTCAACGTCCTGCGCATCGTCAACGAGCCGACGGCCGCCGCGCTGGCGTACGGCCTGGACAAGGACGAGCAGGTCATCCTGGTCTTCGACCTCGGTGGCGGTACGTTCGACGTCTCGCTGCTGGAGATCGGCGACGGCGTCGTCGAGGTGAAGGCCACCAACGGTGACAACAACCTCGGTGGTGACGACTGGGACCAGCGCGTCGTCGACTACCTGGTCAAGCAGTTCCAGTCCGGCCACGGCGTGGACCTCGGCAAGGACAAGATGGCCCTCCAGCGCCTGCGCGAGGCCGCCGAGAAGGCCAAGATCGAGCTGTCCTCGTCCACCGAGACCTCGATCAACCTCCCCTACATCACGGCGTCCGCCGAGGGCCCGCTGCACCTGGACGAGAAGCTCACCCGGGCCCAGTTCCAGCAGCTGACCTCCGACCTGCTGGAGCGCTGCAAGACGCCGTTCCACAACGTCATCAAGGACGCCGGCATCCAGCTGTCCGAGATCGACCACGTCGTTCTCGTCGGCGGCTCCACCCGTATGCCCGCCGTCGCGGAGCTCGTCAAGGAGCTGACCGGCGGCAAGGACGCCAACAAGGGCGTCAACCCGGACGAGGTCGTCGCCATCGGCGCCGCCCTGCAGGCCGGTGTCCTCAAGGGCGAGGTCAAGGACGTCCTGCTCCTCGACGTCACCCCGCTGTCCCTCGGCATCGAGACCAAGGGCGGCATCATGACCAAGCTGATCGAGCGGAACACGACGATCCCGACGAAGCGCTCGGAGATCTTCACCACCGCCGAGGACAACCAGCCCTCCGTCCAGATCCAGGTCTACCAGGGCGAGCGCGAGATCGCGGCGTACAACAAGAAGCTCGGGATGTTCGAGCTGACCGGTCTGCCCCCGGCGCCCCGCGGCGTCCCGCAGATCGAGGTCGCCTTCGACATCGACGCCAACGGCATCATGCACGTGACCGCGAAGGACCTGGGCACGGGCAAGGAGCAGAAGATGACCGTCACCGGCGGCTCCTCGCTGCCGAAGGACGAGGTCGACCGGATGCGCCAGGAGGCCGAGAAGTACGCGGAGGAGGACCACGCCCGCCGCGAGGCCGCCGAGTCCCGCAACCAGGGCGAGCAGCTCGTCTACCAGACGGAGAAGTTCCTCAAGGACAACGAGGACAAGGTCCCCGGCGAGATCAAGACCGAGGTCGAGGGCGCCGTCGCCGAGCTGAAGGAGAAGCTCAAGGGCGAGGACACCGCCGAGATCCGCACCGCCACGGAGAAGGTCGCCGCCGTCTCGCAGAAGCTGGGCCAGGCCATGTACGCCGACGCCCAGGGCGCGCAGGCCGCCGGCGGCGAGGCCCCGGGCGCCGGCGCGGGTGCCGGTGACAAGGCCGCCGACGACGACGTCGTCGACGCCGAGATCGTGGACGACGAGCGCAAGGACGGTGCCGCGTGACGGAGGAGACCCCGGGTTTCGACGAGAAGCCCGACGTCCCCTCCGGCGCCACCCCCGACGACGCCGAGCCGAAGGCCGCCCCTGAAGAGGGGGCGGTCCCGGCCGGGGACGCGAGCGAGAACGCGGGCCTGGTGGCCCAGCTGGACCAGGTGCGCACGGCGCTCGGTGAGCGCACGGCGGACCTCCAGCGGCTCCAGGCCGAATACCAGAACTACCGCCGCCGGGTGGAGCGGGACCGCGCCGCGGTCAAGGAGGTCGCCGTCGCGAACCTCCTGTCCGAGCTGCTGCCCGTGCTCGACGACGTCGGGCGCGCCCGGGAGCACGGCGAACTGGTCGGAGGCTTCAAGTCCGTCGCGGAGTCGCTGGAGACGATCATCGCCAAGATGGGCCTCCAGCAGTTCGGCAAGGAGGGCGAGCTCTTCGACCCGACGATCCACGAGGCCCTGATGCACTCCTACGCACCCGACGTCACCGAGACGACCTGCGTGGCGATCCTGCAGCCCGGGTACCGGATCGGCGAACGCACCATCCGCCCCGCGCGGGTGGCGGTCGCCGAGCCGCAGCCGGGCGCCCAGACGGTCAAGCCGGCCGAGGAGGGCGCCGAGGCGCAGACCGACTCCCCGGACGACGCCGGAAACAAGGAGAGCGGTGGCCCGGACGAGGGCTGAGCTCGAAGTGACGAGGAAGACGAGGAAGGAGGGACGTCGGGGATGAGTACCAAGGACTTCATCGAGAAGGACTACTACAAGGTTCTCGGCGTCCCCAAGGACGCCACCGAGGCCGAGATCAAGAAGGCGTACCGGAAGCTCGCCCGCGAGAACCACCCGGACGCCAACAAGGGAAACGTCAGGGCGGAGGAGCGTTTCAAGGAGATCTCCGAGGCCAACGACATCCTCGGTGACCCCAAGAAGCGCAAGGAGTACGACGAGGCCCGCGCCCTCTTCGGCAACGGCGGTTTCCGTCCGGGGCCGGGCGCGGGCGGCGGCGGCACCTTCAACTTCGACCTGGGCGACCTCTTCGGAGGCGGCGCCCAGGGCGGAGGGCCGGGTGGCGCCGGAGGCTTCGGCGGCGGGCTCGGGGACGTCTTCGGCGGCCTGTTCAACCGCACCGGCGGCGGCCCGGGCACCGGCACGCGCACACAGCCGCGGCGCGGGCAGGACATCGAGTCCGAGGTCACCCTGAGCTTCACCGAGGCCATCGAGGGCGCGACCGTCCCGCTGCGGATGTCCTCGCAGGCGCCCTGCAAGGCCTGTTCCGGCACCGGCGACAAGAACGGCACGCCGCGCGTGTGCCCGACCTGCGTCGGCACCGGCCAGGTCGCCCGGGGCTCGGGCGGCGGCTTCTCGCTCACCGACCCGTGCCCGGACTGCAAGGGCCGCGGCCTGATCGCCGAGGACCCCTGCGAGGTCTGCAAGGGCTCCGGACGCGCCAAGTCCTCGCGGACGATGCAGGTCCGCATCCCCGCCGGGGTGTCGGACGGGCAGCGCATCCGGCTGCGCGGCAAGGGCACGCCGGGCGAGCGGGGCGGCCCGGCGGGCGACCTGTACGTGGTCGTGCACGTCAAGGAACACCCCGTCTTCGGCCGCAGGGGCGACAACCTCACCGTCACCGTCCCGGTCACCTACGCCGAGGCGGCCCTCGGCGGCGAGGTCAGGGTGCCCACCCTGGGCGGTCCGCCCGTCACGCTGAAGCTGCCGGCGGGCACGCCCAACGGCCGCACCATGCGGGCCCGGGGCAAGGGCGCGGTCCGCAAGGACGGCACCCGCGGCGACCTCCTGGTCACCGTGGAGGTGAGTGTTCCGAAGGATCTGACGGGGAAGGCTCGTGACGCACTGGAGGCGTATCGCGAGGCGACCGCGGACGAGGATCCGCGGGCGGAGTTGTTCCAGGCGGCGAAGGGAGCTTGATGGGGATGGACGGTCGTCGACGCAACCCGTATGAACTGACCGAGGACACCCCGGTCTACGTCATCTCGGTGGCGGCCCAGCTCTCCGGTCTGCACCCGCAGACCCTGCGCCAGTACGACCGCCTCGGCCTGGTCTCCCCGGACCGCACGCCCGGCCGCGGCCGCCGCTACTCGGCCCGCGACATCGAACTGCTCCGGCAGGTCCAGCAGTTGTCGCAGGACGAGGGCATCAACCTGGCCGGAATCAAGCGCATCATCGAACTGGAGAACCAGGTCGCCGCGCTCCAGGCCCGGGCCGCGGAGCTGGCGGCCGCCCTCGACGGCGCGGCCACGGCGATGCGCCAGCGCGAGGCGGCGGTGCACGCGTCGTACCGCCGTGACCTGGTCCCTTACCAAGAGGTACAGCAGACAAGCGCCCTGGTGGTGTGGCGGCCCAAGCGTCCTGGTCAGTCCCCGGACTGACAGGCGGCACAAGGGAAACGGCATCGACAGCCCCGGCGGCCCGACCCGGCCTCCGGGGCTTGTTCACAACGGTGCTGTCTCATTGGTCTAGTACTTCTTGACGATTTGGTGAAGACAGCGTTGGCTTCCTTCACCTGGGTCACCCGGTCACCCGGGTCACCCACAACACCCGTGTGTCGGAAGGCAAGCGCAGTGAGCAGCCGTGCCCGTCGTATCGCCATATCCGTGGCCGCGTCCCTGATGACCGCCTCGCTGGCCTCCTGTGGAGTGCTGGGCGCGTCGGAGAGCAGCGACGAGGCGAGTCCGACCAAGGGCAACGACATCACGGTCGGGCTGCTGCTCCCGGAGAAGGAGAACACGCGCTACGAGCAGTTCGACTACCCCTTCTTCAAGGCGAAGGTCGGCGACCTCACGCGCGACGAGGGCAACGTCAAGTACGCCAACGCCGAGGCCAGCGCCCCCAAGCAGGCCGAGCAGATGCAGCAGATGGTCGAGGACGAGGTCGACGTGATCGTGCTTGACGCGGTCGACGCGCACGCCATCGGGGACGGCGTGCGGAAGGCCAAGGACGCCGGTATCCCCGTCATCGCCTACGACCGGCTGGCCGAGGGCCCGATCGACGCCTACATCTCCTTCGACAACGAGCTGGTCGGCGAGGTCCAGGGCCGTTCCCTCGTCGAGGCGCTCGGCGACAAGTCGAGCAGCTCCGACAAGGTCGTCATGATGAACGGCTCGTCCACCGACCCGAACGCCAAGCAGTTCAAGGCGGGCGCGCTGTCCGAGCTGAGCGGCAAGGTGAACATCGCCCAGTCCTTCGACACCAAGGACTGGAAGCCGGAGAACGCCGAGGCCAACATGACCGAGGCGATCGAGAAGATCGGCAAGAAGAACATCGCGGGCGTCTACTCCGCCAACGACGGCATGGCGGGCGGCATCATCAAGGCCCTGGAGGCTGCGGGCGTCACCGACCTGCCGCCGATCACCGGGCAGGACGCGGAACTGGCGGCGGTGCAGCGGATCGTCACCGGCGAGCAGTACATGAGCGTGTACAAGTCCTACCCCCAGGAGGCCGAGAACGCGGCGGAGATGGCCGTGGCGCGGGTCCAGGGCCGGGACATCCAGTTCGACGCGCTCACCCGCGACAAGGTCGACAGCCCCACCCACAAGTCCGTCCCCGCCCAGCTCGTCCCCGTCGTCGCCCTCACCCAGGACAACATCGGAGAGACGGTCGTCGCGGACGGCTTCTACAAGGTCACCGACATCTGCACCGCCAAGTACACGAACGACTGCGCGGAGATCGGGCTGAAGTAGCCCGCTGGTCCTCCCGGTCGCGCCGCCCGGGCATTCCGGTCGCTACCGTTCCTTTCCGGCTCCTGCTCCGGACGGAGCCGTGTTGCGGAGCCGGTCCCGTCCGCGCATAGTTGCGCTGCGGAAGAGCCGGAACCGGGGGTGGGATGGGCGATGGCCGGGCACGGGGCTCAGGAGCACCCGCACGGGGCCGACCGGCTGTGCGCGGCCGGGGACCGCCTGTACTCCCGGGCCGTACGGCGCGGCCGGGTGTCGCGCCGGGACGCCGAGCCGGTCCCCTGCCTCCTGGAACTGGCCCTGCTGCACCCCGACCCCGACGACATGGACTGGCTGGTGCCGACCTCCCCGCAGGAGGTCATGACCCGGCTGCTGCGCGGGGTCCGCGACGAGGTCAGCGCCAGTCAGCGGCGGGTGGGCTCGGCGGTGGACGCCTTCGAGCGGTACGCGGGCCTCGGCCGGCTGCTCCGGACCCCGGCCGGCCCGGAGAGCACGGCGATCCGGGTCCTCGACGGGCTGTCCCGCATCCAGGCCGCGATGGACGAGGCGACGCAGGCCTGTACGACGGAGGTGCTCACCGTCCAGCCCGGCGGCATCCGGCGTGAGCACGAGCTGTCGGAGGGGCTGCACCGGGCGCTGGCGCTGCGCGGGCGCGGGGTGCGGATGCGGGACCTGTACACGCACGTGGCCCGGCACGGGCAGGGTCTGCTCAACTACCTGGAGCTGATGGGCGACGCGGTGGAGGCCCGCACCCTCGACGAGGTCATCGACCGCCTCATCCTCTTCGACCGCACGGTCGCCTTCGTGCCTGCCAACTCCGACCGCACGATGGCCCTGGAACTTCGCCACCCCGCGCTGGTCGCCTACCTGGTCACGGTCTTCGAACGCCTGTGGCGCCTGGCGATCCCCCTGACCGCCCCCCTTCCCGACACCGGCATCGAGGGCATCTCCCACCGCGAGCAGTCCATCGCGGCGCTCCTCGCGGAGGGCCACCAGGACGCGGTGATCGCGGAGCGCCTCGGCATGAGCGTCCGCACGGCCCGCGCGCACATCGCCCGCCTCTCGGAGACCCTGGGCGCGGCCAGCCGCACGCAGTTGGGCGTACGCATCGCCCAGGCGGGGCTGGACGGCGCCTCCCGCCGCCGGACCGCGAGGTTCACTCTTCCGGGTCAGGAATCCCCGACTGCCCGATGAGGTGGCCGAGCTGGGCGCCGGCTCCTGGCGGTTCGCCCGCATTCAGGGGCTCGAAGCCTTCGCGCAGGGCACGGGTGTGCACCTTCGGGCCCGCCGCGCACAGTGCCTCTGCCGCGTGGTCGTGCCGCTCAGCTGTCGTGGTCGAGAATCCCCGACTGGGCGATGAGGAAGCCGAGCTGGGCGCGGCTGCCGCTGCCCAGGGCGGAGGCCAGCTTGGCTATGTGGGCCCGGCAGGTCCGGACGTTCATGCCCAGGCGCCGGGCGATGGCCTCGTCGACGTGGCCCTCGACGAGGAGCTTGGCGATGGAGTGCTGGATGCCGGTGATGCCGTCGGAGGCGGTCTCGTAGGGGGCGCCGGCGGACAGCGGCACCGCGCGACCCCACATGAACTCGAACACCTTGGTGAGGTAGCGCACCAGTCCCGGATGGCGCAGCTCCAGAGCGACCTGCCGGTCCTCACGGATGGGGATGAAGGCGACGGCCTCGTCACAGATGATGAGGCGCTCGACGAGTTCGTCGATGGTGCGGTACTCGACCTTTCCGTTCGCGAACTGGTCCACGTAGGCCAGTCGTTCGGGGTTGTACCGCGCGGTGTGCTGGTAGAGGGTCCGGATCCTGACCCCCCGCTCGATCAGCGGCTTGTCGCGCTCCAGCGCCTCCAGGACGCGGTGCTCGGCGCTGCGGGCGCTGCCACTGGGCTGCACGGTGAGCATCTCGGTCTGGCACTGGGCCGTGGCCAGGTCGAGAGCCGCGTTGATGCGGTCCAGGCCCTCCAGCACACTGATGGAGTGGGTGGGGGCGGTGTCCTGGACACCGAGAGCCATGAACGGTTCGAAGACTTCGGAGAGTGCGATCGACAGCCGCCGATGCTCGGTGATCTCGCGCTCGATGGGGTTGAGCCGCTGGGCGAGGGCGATCGCCGGAGGCACCGGACGCAGCCATTGCGCGTCGTCGGGATCGGGATGAAGCAGCGCGAACTCCATCAGACACGGAGCGGACTCGGCATCCGTCCGCAGGACGCGTCCTGTGCGCAGAGCACCCGCGTAGAGGCGCCTTCCGTCCTCGCAGAGCTCGGTGACCGTATGGGGATGTGTCGTGTTAGTCCCATTTGATGTCAAATCTCCACCCCCCAGGGTCCTGAACGTGCAGGAACATGATGCACCGATTGTGTGGCCATGACGTGCCTGAATGAGCCATCGTCTTATCCGACGGGGGATAGAGGGGATCTTCAAGTGAGGACGAAGCCGACTATGCGTAAGAAAATGCTTCGCTCGGTGCTTGTTGTCGCCGTCTCCGCCGTTGTGGCCTTCGGAGCTCTGGCTGGCCTCTCCGGTGCGAAGGGCGACGCGCACGGTGCGGTTGTTGGGGTCGAGATTGCGCCTGCCGCCGCGGTCGGTGACGAGGCAGTCAATCTCCCGGCGGACAGCAAGTGGGACTGATCGACATGACGACTCCACCCGACGACCGTTCATTCCGTCGTGAAATGGCCACCGCCTACCGCTCGGGCTGGCACTTCATCGACCTGGTCACCGCGATCCCCCACTCCGGTGACTCCCTGATGGTGACCGTCTTCGGCGAGCCGGTCGTCGTCACGCTGGACGAGGACGGCGACGTACGGGCGTACCGGTGTCTGCGGCGGCCGCGAGGAGCGCCGCAGCCTGTGCGGTGTGCCATTCGGTACGGAATGATCTTTGTGAACCTGGACCAGAGGGACCACCGGCTCGCGCAGCCGGAGATCCCCGAAGTGAGGACCATCTCGGCCACCCCCCGCAGCGCCTGACGCGATTCCCCCGTCGCAACAAATCGCGCAGGTGCTCCCCCCGGCAGCGGCGTCACCGTGACCTGAACACGGTGACGCCGCTGTCGTATGTGCGCGGACGTCTCGTGGTACCCGTATCCGTCGGTCCGCGACCCGGCCGGGAGCGCACTCGTGCGGCCCGGTCGCCACCGCCCACGACCACCCCGGTGCCGCCGACGCGGGCGTGCGTCCTCCCCCTTGAGTGGAATACACTCAACTTTGTGTACGTTGCCTGAGTCAGCAATGGGAGACATGGCCGGACCGCCGACGGCCGACGCGAGGAGGAGAGCCAGAACGTGGACGCCGAGCTGACCAACCGGAGCCGGGACGCGATCAACGCGGCCAGCAACCGGGCCGTGACCGAGGGAAACGCCGACCTCACCCCTGCCCACCTGCTCCTGGCTCTGCTCCAGGGCCAGGACAACGAGAACATCACCGACCTGCTCGCCGCCGTCGAGGCCGACCTGGCCGCCGTGCGCTCCGGCGCCGAGCGCCTCGTCGCCGGGCTGCCCAGCGTGACCGGGTCCACCGTCGCGCCCCCGCAGCCCAACCGTGAGATGCTCGCCGTGGTCGCCGACGCCCAGGCCCGCGCCAAGGAGCTCGGGGACGAGTACCTGTCCACCGAGCACCTGCTCCTCGGCATCGCCGCGAAGGGCGGCGCGGCCGGTGAGGTACTGGAGGGGCAGGGAGCCAGTGCGAAGAAGCTGCAGGAGGCCTTCCGCGAGGCGAGGGGAGGACGCCGGGTGACCAGCGCCGACCCCGAGGGCCAGTACAAGGCGCTGGAGAAGTTCGGCACCGACCTCACCGCCGCCGCACGGGACGGGAAGCTCGACCCCGTCATCGGGCGGGACCAGGAGATCCGGCGGGTCGTGCAGGTGCTCAGCCGGCGGACCAAGAACAACCCCGTGCTCATCGGCGAACCGGGGGTGGGCAAGACCGCCGTCGTCGAGGGGCTCGCCCAGCGGATCATCAAGGGGGACGTGCCGGAGTCGCTGAAGGACAAGCGGCTGGTCGCGCTCGACCTGGGCGCCATGGTCGCCGGCGCCAAGTACCGCGGTGAGTTCGAGGAGCGGCTGAAGACCGTGCTCGCCGAGATCAAGGACTCCGACGGGCAGATCGTCACCTTCATCGACGAACTGCACACCGTCGTCGGTGCCGGGGCGGGCGGGGACTCCGCCATGGACGCCGGGAACATGCTCAAGCCCATGCTGGCGCGTGGCGAGCTGCGCATGGTGGGCGCCACGACCCTCGACGAGTACCGCGAGCGGATCGAGAAGGACCCCGCCCTGGAGCGGCGCTTCCAGCAGGTGCTGGTCGCCGAGCCGACCGTCGAGGACTCGATCGCCATCCTGCGCGGGCTCAAGGGCCGCTACGAGGCGCACCACAAGGTGCAGATCGCCGACAGCGCCCTGGTGGCCGCCGCCGGTCTGTCCGACCGGTACATCACCTCCCGGTTCCTGCCCGACAAGGCCATCGACCTCGTCGACGAGGCCGCCTCCCGGCTGCGCATGGAGATCGACTCCTCGCCGGTCGAGATCGACGAACTGCAGCGCGCCGTCGACCGGCTGAAGATGGAGGAGCTGGCGATCGGCAAGGAGACCGACGCCGCCTCGCTCGAACGCCTGGAGCGGCTGCGGCGCGACCTCGCCGACAAGGAGGAGGAGCTGCGCGGCCTCAACGCCCGCTGGGAGAAGGAGAAGAAGTCCCTCAACCGGGTCGGCGAGCTGAAGGAGAAGCTCGACGAACTGCGCGGGCAGGCCGAACGCGCCCAGCGCGACGGAGACTTCGACACCGCCTCCAAGCTGCTCTACGGCGAGATCCCGACCCTGGAACGGGACCTGGAGGCCGCCTCCGAGGCCGAGGAGGAGGTCGCCAGGGACACCATGGTCAAGGAGGAGGTCGGCGCCGACGACATCGCGGACGTCGTCGCCTCCTGGACCGGCATCCCCGCCGGGCGCCTGCTGGAGGGCGAGACGCAGAAGCTGCTGCGCATGGAGGACGAGCTCGGCAAGCGGCTCATCGGGCAGACCGAGGCCGTACGGGCCGTGTCCGACGCCGTGCGGCGCAGCCGGGCCGGGATCGCCGACCCGGACCGGCCGACCGGGTCGTTCCTGTTCCTCGGCCCGACCGGTGTCGGCAAGACCGAGCTGGCCAAGGCGCTCGCCGACTTCCTCTTCGACGACGAGCGGGCCATGGTCCGCATCGACATGTCGGAGTACAGCGAGAAGCACAGCGTCGCCCGGCTGGTCGGCGCTCCGCCCGGATACGTCGGGTACGAGGAGGGCGGCCAGCTCACGGAGGCCGTGCGGCGGCGGCCGTACACCGTCGTGCTGCTGGACGAGGTTGAGAAGGCGCACCCGGAGGTCTTCGACATCCTGCTCCAGGTGCTGGACGACGGCCGACTCACCGACGGACAGGGCCGTACGGTCGACTTCCGCAACACCATCCTGGTCCTCACCTCCAACCTGGGCAGCCAGTACCTGGTCGACCCGTTGACCGGGGAGGCGGAGAAGAAGGAGCAGGTCCTGGAGGTGGTCCGGTCCTCCTTCAAGCCGGAGTTCCTCAACCGGCTGGACGACCTGGTGGTCTTCTCGGCCCTGAGCAAGGAGGAGCTGAGCCGGATCGCGCGGCTCCAGATCACCGGCCTGGCCCGGCGGCTCGCCGAGCGCCGCCTCACCCTGGAGGTCACCGACGACGCCCTGGCTTGGCTGGCCGCCGAGGGCATGGACCCGGCCTACGGCGCCCGCCCGCTGCGCCGACTCGTCCAGACGTCGATCGGCGACCGGCTCGCCCGGGAGATCCTGTCCGGTGAGGTCAAGGACGGTGACACGGTCCGCGTCGACCGCTTCGGCGACGAGCTGATCGTTGGACCTGCGCGCGGCAAGACGCTGTAGCCGCCCCGCCCCGCCGTGGCCCGCGCCCAGCCGCCCCGCGTTGGCCCGCCCCGCCCCGCGTCGGCCCGGCGTGGCGCGCGGCCCGTCACCCCCGGTGGGTGGCGGGCCGCGCGTGCGGCCGGATCCGGACACAGATCGCGGCCCCGTCCGGCGCGGAGGGCGGACGGGGCCGCGTTCGGGACCGCCGCCGAGCGGGTACTCGGCGCCGGACACGACGACGCCCTGGGTCCACCCGACCGGCCGGATCATGTCAGCCCAGGGCTGACAGGCCCCCGGCGGGCTTGCCACGCCCCTCCCCGCATGGGGGAGGATGGCCGGATCCGTACGAAGGGAAATTCACGGTGACCATCGACCCGTCCTCGATTCCGAACTTCGGGGGCAAGCAGCCCGAGCCGCAGCCCCAAGGACCGGCGGGCCCCGTCGTCCCGGATCAGGATCTTGTGAAGCAGCTCCTCGAACAGATGGAGCTGAAGTACGTCGTCGACGACGAGGGCGACCTCGCGGCGCCGTGGGAGCAGTTCCGTACGTACTTCATGTTCCGCGGCGAGGGCGACCAGCAGGTCTTCTCGGTGCGGACGTTCTACGACCGGCCCCACCAGATCGACGAGAAGCCGCAGCTGCTCGAGTCGGTCGACGACTGGAACCGGCGCACCCTGTGGCCCAAGGTGTACTCCCACACCCACGACGACGGCACGGTCCGCCTGATCGGCGAGGCGCAGATGCTGATCGGCATGGGCGTCAGCCTGGAGCACTTCGTCTCCTCGACGGTCAGCTGGGTGCGGGCCGCCATCGAGTTCGACCGGTGGCTCGTGGAGCAGCTCGGCCTGGAGCAGGAGGTCGACGAGGCGGAGAAGCCGACCGACGAGGACGGCGAGTAGTCCGTCCCCGCGGCGGAATCCACGAGAGCCCGGCCCCCGCCGCAGCGGGGGCCGGGCTCTCGTCCTGGGTGCGGCCGCGGCTCACCCCGCCAGTGATCACGCCCCCCCGGAGCGAAGAGACTCCGGGACCGTCAGGTCTGCGAAGCCGCGTTCGCCGCGGGCGGCAACCACCACGTACTGCCTTGAGGCAGCGGGCCCGCCTGTCCCCGGCCGAGTTGGCGGCCCCGGTCGGGCGATGGCGTGGACGGCGACGACTGCTGCAGACAGGTGGACGGGATTTCATGCGGATGCGGTTCGAGCCCGAGGCCGAGGAGGAGTTCGAGGCGGCGCGTGGGCTGCTGGCCGACCGCCTGGTTCGGTGGGCCGGGGAGCGGGGGCTGCCGGTGGACGGGCACCTGGCCGAGACGGCGCTGGACTACCGGCACCTGGCGACTGCCGACGGCCGACTGGGGCTGTGGGAGCCGCGCCATGTAGAGGAGCTACTGCTCTCCTGGCTTCCCCAGCAGGTCACCGGGCTTCCCGGGGAGGAACGCGCCGACGCCCCGGACACACTGCGCACGCTCCTGCGTTATCTGCACGCCGCGCAGTTGGCGGACCCGCGCGGCCCCTCGCTCCGGGATTCCCTTGCCGCGGCCGACAGGGTCGCCGAACAGCATCTGGCGGCGATGACGGACCGCACTCGCCGGGGACTGGCGAAGTTCTGGGTGATGACGGCCGCCGAGCAGGGCGTGGACGTCCGGGACGGGGCGGCGCTCCAGCGGTTCGCGGACCGAGCGCGGCGCGGTCAGGCGGCCAGCGTCTTGAGCCGGGAGGCCGCCTCCTCCAGCACGCCCGTCCGCTTGCAGAACGCGAAGCGGACAAAGGGTGCGCCCTGCTCCCGGTGGTCGTAGAAGACCGCGTTGGGGATCGCGACCACCCCGCAGCGCTCCGGCAGCGCACGGCAGAAGGTGATGCCGTCGGTCTCGCCCAGGGGGCGGATGTCGGCGGTGATGAAGTAGGTGCCGGACGGGCGGTAGACCGTCAGGCCGGCCTCCTCCAGGCCCGCCGCCAGGAGGTCGCGCTTGGCGAGCATGTCGGCGCGGAAGTCGGTGAAGTACGAGTCGGGGAGGGCGAGGGCGCCGGCCACCGCGTACTGGAAGGGGCCCGCGGAGACGTAGGTGAGGTACTGCTTGGCCGAGCGGACCGCCGTGACCAGGGCGGGCGCGGCGGTGACCCAGCCGACCTTCCAGCCGGTGAACGAGAACGTCTTGCCGGCCGACCCGATGGTCACCGTGCGCTCGCGCATCCCCGGGAACGACGCCAGGGGGAGGTGCTCGGCCTCGTCGAAGACCAGGTGCTCGTAGACCTCGTCGGTCACCACCAGCAGGTCCCGCTCCACGGCCAGTTCGGCGATCGCCGCCAGTTCGTCGCGGGTCAGGACCGTGCCCGTCGGGTTGTGCGGGGTGTTCAGCAGCAGCAGCCGGGTACGGCCGGTGACCGCGTCGCGCAGCTCGTCGAGGTCCAGGCGGAAGCGGGCCTCCCCGTCCGCCGCGTGCGGGCGCAGGGTCACGGGCACGCGCGTACCGCCCGCCATGGCGATGCAGGCGGCGTACGAGTCGTAGTACGGCTCCAGCGCGACGACCTCGTCACCGGGCTCCAGCAGGGCCAGCAGGGCGGCGGCGATGGCCTCCGTGGCGCCGGCGGTGACCAGGACCTCGGTGTCGGGGTCGTGGGACAGGCCGTAGAGGCGGCGCTGGTGCTCGGCGACGGCGGCGCGCAGCTCGGGGACGCCGGGGCCCGGCGGGTACTGGTTGCCGCGCCCGTCGCGCAGCGCCCGCACGGCCGCCTCCCTGACCTCCTCGGGGCCGTCGGTGTCCGGGAATCCCTGGCCGAGGTTGATCGCCCCGGTCGTCACCGCCAGGGCGGACATCTCGGCGAAGATCGTCGTCCCGAACTCCGCGAGCCTGCGGTTCAGGAGGGGGCGGGCGCTGGCGCTCATCGAGGTCATGGCGGCCATCCTGCGCCGAAGCTCTGGAGTTCCTCAACTCTGCTTTGGGGCGTGGCGGCCGAGGGCATCTCCCGTTCACGCAACGAGCTTCACCGCGTGAACCACATGCAGCGAGGCATCCGACGGGGGATTGCTTCGGGGGACCTTCCGGGCGCACGCCCGGGAACGGAAGGAGGGTGGAGCCGTGGTCACAGGCATCATCCTGATCGTGGTAGCAGCCCTGGTGATCAGGGGAACCGTGGTGGGAAGGCGTGCCTCCCGCACCGTCCAGGGCAGGGGCGGCCGGGGTGCGCGCTGGTCGAGCACCGGCGGGGGCGGCGACAGCGGCGGCGGCAGCTGGTGGGCCGGTGACGGGGGCGGCGGCTCGTCCTCGGGCGGACACCACTCGGGTCACTCCTGCGGAGGCGGTTCGTCCTGCGGGGGAGGAGGCGGCGGATGCGGCGGGGGCAGCTGACACGGGGCAGCTGAGCTCCGGCCGGGGAAAGCCGCGTCCCCTCCGCGGGGCCCGCTCCTGGGCCGGGCCCCGCGGTCCCACCCAGAGCGCCCGCCGGATCGCACACCCGGTGGGCGCTCCCACGCACCGGCGCACTCCGTACGGACGGGGTGTGCGCCGTGGTTGAACAGTTGAGCTGTGGAGCCCCCTGAGGGATGGAAACGCCACGAAGTTGGGTAAAAACGCTGTGGCGGCGCCACAGTTCATGATTCGCTCTCCCTCATCAACGCAGCTCCTCGGACGACCTGTTGACCCCCCTCCTGACCGGCCGACTGGGCTGAGCGGGCCGCATCCCCGGCAGTGGCCGGGATGCGCAGGCCCCACACCTTCCTCTCCTTGTGTGCTTGCGGAGCCGATCCATGCTCACGACCCTGAAAACCGCCTACACCGACACGCGCGCCGCAGACCTGGCCTGGGCCCTGGGGCGCGAACCGCTGCCCGCGCTCGCCAGTCTGGAAGTCGAACTGACGGACGCGAGACTTCAGTTGAGGCTCCTGGGCGCCTCGCATCAGGTCCTGCTCGAGGAGGAGGGGGGCAGTTGCTCGGAGACGGTGGCGTGCATCCCCGGCAGCAGCACCCCTCTGCCGCTCGGCGTCGCCAAGCGGGTGGGCGACTGGGAGTACGAGTTCGCCGCCCGTGTCGAGGTGCTGACGCCGGGCTCCTTCGTCGGACGTGCCGAGGAGCTGCTGGCCCTGGTCGCCGACCACCCGTACGGGCTGGCCGGCGTCTTCCCCGGCAGCCCGCACGCCTTCACCGCGCTGCTGGCCCGGCGGTACGAGGGGCAGGTGCACTGGCGGACCTGGCACGCCTATCCGCAGGACGGCCAGTTGGTGGCGACCCGGACCCGGGTGGGCGTACGGATGCCGACCACCCGGCTCAGCCCGTCCGCGGTGTGAGCGGGTGGTCGCCTGCCGCGTGGGCGGGTGGGGGCCGCATAAACCTCTGGTGCCCCGCAGCACCTGAGTTTCACACGTGTGGGTGACGAAGCGCGATAGGGGAGTGACGTACCGTCACCCCGTGATCGAACCGCACGCGCCCGCTCCGCCCGGCTCTCCGCCGTCCCGGGGCGGCCTCGGCGGCCCGGACGCGCCCACACGGTTGCCCGTCCGGCCCGCCGTCGGGCGGTTCCTGGTACTGGCGGGCGTGTTCGTCTGCGCGGCCTGCGGGCTCGTGTACGAACTCGAACTCGTCGCGCTCGCCTCGTACCTGATCGGCGACTCGGTCACCCAGGCCTCCGTCGTGCTGTCCGTCATGGTCTTCGCGATGGGCCTCGGCTCGCTCGCCGCCAAACGGCTGCGCCGCCTCGCCGCGGCCGGTTTCGGCGCGCTCGAGGCCGCCCTCGCCCTCGTCGGCGGCTCCAGCGCGATGGTGCTGTACGCCCTCTTCGCCTGGACCGGCGGCTGGGGTGGCCTGTGGGCCGACGGCCCGCGCGTGCTGCTGGTCGCCTTCTCCCTCGCCATCGGCGTGCTGATCGGCGCCGAGGTGCCGCTGCTGATGGAGCTGATCCAGCGCGTCCGCCGCCAGGACCCCGGAGGCGCCGTCGCCGACCTGTTCGCCGCGGACTACGTCGGCGCGCTCGTCGGCGGTCTCGCCTTCCCCTTCGTGCTGCTGCCCTTCCTCGGCCAGCTCACCGGCGCGCTGGTCACCGGCACCGTCAACGCGGTCGTCGGCGCCGCCCTGGTCCTCGGCCTGTTCCGGCGCGACCTGACCCTGCGGGCCCGCTGGCTGCTGCTGACCGCCAACGCCGTCGTCCTCGCCCTGCTCGCCACGGCGACCGTCCTCGCCGACGACTTCGAACGCGCCGCCCGGCACGCCGTGTACGGACAGGACGTCCGCGTGGCCGTACAGACCGACGTCCAGGAGATCGTCCTCACCGGCGACACCGACGGGCGGCCCCTCGACCTGTTCCTCGACGGGCGGCTCAGGGTCAGCGGCAGCGACGAGCGGCGGTACCACGAGGCGCTCGTGCACCCCGCCATGAGCGGCCCCCACGCGCGCGTGCTGATCCTCGGCGGCGGCGACGGCCTCGCCGTGCGGGAGGTACTGCGCCACCCCGGAGTGCGCCGCGTCGACGTCGCCGAACTCGACCCCGGCCTCGCCCGGCTGGCCCGGCACGACCCAGGCCTGTCCACCCTCAACGAGCACGCCTACGGCGACGCGCGCGTCCACGTCACCACGGGGGACGCCTTCCGCCGACTGCGCTCGACGCCCTCCGCGACGTACGACGCGGTCATCTCGGACCTGCCCGACCCGGGCATCACGGCCGGCACCAAGCTGTACTCGCAGGAGTTCTACGGTCTGCTGCGGCGGGTGCTCGCCCCCGACGGGCGGCTGGTGGTGCACGCGGGCCCGGTCTCCGCCCGCCCCCGGCCCTTCTGGACGGTGGACGCCACGCTCCGCGCGGCCGGCCTGCGCACCGTCGCCTACCGCGTCGTGGCCCGGAACACCGGGCCCGCCTCGGGGCCCGACCGCGCGGCCGCCGGACTTCGCGCCCCCCGCGGCTGGGGCTTCCTGCTGGCCGCCCGTACGCCCCCCGCGCTGCGCCTCGATCCGGCGGCCCCCCGGCCGCACTCCCTCACGCCGGGTTCCCTGGCCCGGGACGCCCGCGACGCGGCCCGCACCCGGATCGCCGGGCTGCCGCCCTCGACGCTGGTGCATCCGCGGT
This sequence comes from Streptomyces sp. NPDC048392, assembly GCF_043200575.1. Lineage (NCBI taxonomy): Bacteria > Bacillati > Actinomycetota > Actinomycetes > Kitasatosporales > Streptomycetaceae > Streptomyces > Streptomyces sp. NPDC048392. The sequence goes on along the minus strand of NZ_JBICYB010000009.1, from coordinate 62,066 downwards.
ACTGAGCCCGAGGGAGACGCCGCGACCGCCTCCGACCTCGACGCGCGCGTGTACGGCGCCCCCGCGGGCCGGCGCCTCCGGCTTCCTGGTCGAGGACGCCGGCCCCGGACGGCTGCCGGCCCGCGGTCACCGCGGTGCACGGCGGCGACGCGCTGTCCGCCCCCGCGGTCGCCCGGCGCCCGGTGGAGGCGTTCGCGCGGATGACGGACACGGGCGTACGGAACCGTCGGACGCCGGTCCGCCGCCCGCGCCGACGACGCCGACCGGCCGCGAGGCCGAGGCCCCGCGACTGGCCGCCCGCGGCCTGAGCAACGCCGAGGCCGCCGACCGCCTGTTCGTCAGCGCACGGGCGGCGGGTGACTTTGTGCCGACGGGGGGTGTACCGGGCGCCCGCTGGGTAGGCTGCGCTGACATGGAGCATGAGGTGTTCGTTCCGGTTCCGGCCGAGCGGCTCAGGGACGTGCTGGCCGACCCCGTCCGGGTCGCCCGGGCGGTTCCGGGGCTCCAGCAGGACGCCGGTGCCGAGCCCGTCGCGGGCCGGCTGAAGGTGCGCGTCGGCAGTCACTCCATCACCTACCGCGGCTCCCTGCGCCTGTCCGGGCGGGAGGACGGCACGTACGCCGTCGAGGGCGACGCCACCGAGTCGCGCGGCACCGGCACGGTCACCCTCGCGCTGACCCTGCGCGCGGGCGACGCCGACGGCGGCTCCACCCTCACGTTCACCGGGACGGCCACCGCGGACGGGCGGATCACGGAGCTTCCGCGGGAGTCGGTGGCGTCGGCCGCGGCCCGGCTGCTGACCCGCTTCGCCGAGAACCTGGGCACGGCGGCGCAGGCGGGGAAAGCGCCCCCCGCCGCCGCCCCCGAGCCGGAGCACACCTCCGTCCTCGACACGGAGATCCCCCCGCCCTCCCTCATGGACGGGGACGCGGACGCGGACGGCGTCGGGGCCGGGGGCGAGGACACGGACGAGGACACGGGCCGGGACAGGGAAGGCGGGAAGGACGGGAAGGGCGAGTCGCCGGACACCGACGACGGGCCGGCCGCCCACGACGGGCCGGCCGCCCACGACGGGCCGGCCGCCCACGACGGGCCGGCCGCCCATGACGGGCCGGCCGCCCAGCCCCCCGCCGAGGCGGCGCACGCGCGCCGCACGATGATCGGCCGCAGCGCCGAGGAGGTGGACCACGCACCGCCACGCGGGCGGTACGCCCCCGTGCCCGCGCCCCAGTCGAGTGCGGTCGGCGCACCCCTGCGCTGGGCCGCCCCCGCGGCGGCGCTGGTCGTGGCGTCGGCGATCGTGGTGGGCCGCGCGCTGCGCAGACGCCGCTGATCCCCGTTGAAGCGCGCCGGTGGCCGGCCGGGTGGGGCGCCCTTGATCGCCCCAGTAGGGTCGTGGCGTGAGTAACGAACCCATCACGCTGACCGCGGGTGACGCGGAGGCGACCGTGCTGCCGGGCAACGGCGGCCGGATCGGCGGACTCCGCGTCGGCGGCACGGAACTGCTCCGCCAGGGCGAGCGCTACGGCTGCTTCCCGATGGTCCCCTGGTGCGGCCGCATTCGCGACGGCCGCTTCGGCGACGGCGCCGTCGTCCGCCAGATGCCCCTGAACTCCCCGCCGCACGCCATCCACGGCACCGCCCGCGACGCCGCCTGGCGCACCGCCCGCGTCACCGCGAACGAGGCCGTCATCACCTACGACCTCGTCGACCCCTGGCCCTACACCGGCCGCGTCACCCAGGTGGTCGCTCTCGCCGAGGACGGGCTCACGCTGACGATGTCCGTGGAGACGTACGAGTCGTCCTTCCCGGCGCAGATCGGCTGGCACCCCTGGTTCAACCGGTCCCTCGGCGGGGCGGACGTCTCGCTCGGCTTCGACCCCGCCTGGCAGGAGGAACGCGGTGACGACCACCTGCCCACCGGCAACCGCGTCGACCCGAAGCCGGGCCCGTGGGACGACTGCTTCGGCATGCCGGACGGCGTCGACGTCACGCTGACCTGGCCGGGGCGGCTGGAGCTGAGGGTGACCAGCCGCGAGCAGTGGGTCGTGGTCTACGACGAGCAGGAGGCCGCCGTCTGCGTGGAACCGCAGACCGGGCCGCCCAACGGCCTGAACACCCTCCCGCGCCTGGTCACGCCCCTGGAGCCGCTGGAGGCCACGACGACCTGGTCCTGGCGTCGCCTCTAAGCTGGCGTACATGACGGACGTACGCGGCGAGCTGCTGCAGCAGATCAAGGACAAGGCCGTGGTGCACGGCAGGGTGACCCTCTCCTCGGGTCTGGAGGCCGACTACTACGTCGACCTGCGCCGCATCACCCTCGACGGCGAGGCCGCGCCGCTGGTCGGGCAGGTGCTGCTCGCCCTGACCGCCGACCTGGACTTCGACGCGGTGGGCGGGCTGACCATGGGCGCCGACCCGGTCGCCGCGAGCATGCTGCACGCCGCCGCCGCGCGCGGCCGCAGGCTGGACGCGTTCGTCGTCCGCAAGGCCGCCAAGGCGCACGGGCTGCAGCGCCGTGTCGAGGGTCCGGAGATCAGGGGCCGTCGTGTCGTGGTCGTCGAGGACACCTCCACCACCGGCGGCTCCCCGCTCACCGCCGTCGAGGCCGTGCGCGAGGCCGGCGCGGAGGTGGTCGCCGTCGCGACGATCGTCGACCGGGCGACGGGCGCCGCCGAGAAGATCCGGGACGGCGCCGGAGTGCCGTACCTCTACGCGTACGACAAGGACGAGCTGGGCCTGGACTGATACGGGACTGGGGTCCGCTCGGGTATTCCCGGCCCGTCTGGAAGGATGGGGCCGACGATGACGTCGCCCCCCAGTCCTAGGCCAGGGCCATAAGCAACAACACGCCCACCGCACATACAAGGAGCGGACAGATGCCCATCGCAACTCCCGAGGTCTACAACGAGATGCTGGACCGGGCGAAGGCAGGAAAGTTCGCCTACCCGGCCATCAACGTGACCTCCTCCCAGACGCTGCACGCGGCCCTGCGCGGTTTCGCTGAGGCGGAGAGCGACGGCATCGTCCAGATCTCCACCGGCGGTGCCGAGTTCCTGGGCGGCCAGCACAAGAAGGACATGGTGACCGGCGCCGTCGCCCTCGCCGAGTTCGCGCACATCGTCGCCGAGAAGTACGACGTCACCGTCGCCCTGCACACGGACCACTGCCCGAAGGACAAGCTCGACGGGTACGTCCGCCCGCTGCTGGCGGTCTCCGAGGAGCGCGTGAAGGCCGGCCGCAACCCGCTCTTCCAGTCGCACATGTGGGACGGGTCGGCCGAGACCCTGGCCGACAACCTCTCCATCGCCACCGAGCTGCTGGAGCGCGCCCGCGCTGCCAAGATCATCCTTGAGGTCGAGATCACCCCGACCGGCGGTGAGGAGGACGGCGTCTCCCACGAGATCAACGACTCCCTGTACACCACGGTCGACGACGCGGTCCGTACCGTCGAGGCCCTGGGCCTGGGCGAGAAGGGCCGCTACCTGCTCGCCGCGTCCTTCGGCAACGTCCACGGCGTGTACAAGCCGGGCAACGTCGTCCTCCGCCCCGACCTGCTGAAGGACCTGAACGAGGGCGTCGCCGCCAAGTACGGTCAGCCCGCCGGCAGCAAGCCCTTCAACTTCGTCTTCCACGGCGGCTCCGGCTCCTCCGCCGAGGAGATCGCGACCGCGCTGGAGAACGGCGTGGTCAAGATGAACATCGACACGGACACCCAGTACGCCTTCACGCGTCCGGTCGCCGACCACGTGTTCCGCAACTACGACGGCGTCCTCAAGGTCGACGGTGAGGTCGGCAACAAGAAGACCTACGACCCGCGCACCTGGGGCAAGCTGGCCGAGGCCGGCATGGCCGCGCGCGTCGTCGAGGCCTGCGGTCACCTGCGGTCCGCCGGCACGAAGCTCAAGTAGCCCCCCGGCGGTCACCCGACCGCTTGCACGAGCCCGGCGCCGAACGCGCCGGGCTCGCTGTATACCTGGGGGATGCCCGATGTCCGGCTGGCCTCGCCGCAAGGCAAGTGGATCCTGCTGACCACCGTCCTCGGTTCCAGCATGGCCCTGCTGGACTCGACCGTCGTCAACGTCGCGCTGCCCCACATCGGCCGCGACCTCGGCGCGGACCTCGCCGCCCTCCAGTGGACCGTCAACGCCTACATGGTCACGCTGGCCGGTCTGATCCTCCTGGGCGGCGCGCTCGGCGACCGGTTCGGCCGCCGCCGGATCTTCGTCCTCGGCGTGCTGTGGTTCGCCGCCGCGTCCCTGCTGTGCGGCCTCGCGCCGAACGCCGGTGTCCTGATCGTCGCCCGCGCCCTGCAGGGTGTCGGCGGTGCGCTGCTCACGCCCGGTTCCCTCGCCCTCATCCAGGCCTCCTTCGACGCCGACGACCGGGCCCGGGCGGTGGGTCTGTGGTCGGGGTTCGGGGGCGTCGGCGCGGCGGTGGGGCCGTTCCTCGGGGGCTGGCTCGTGGACGGCGCGGGCTGGCGCTGGGTCTTCCTGCTCAATGTCCCGCTGGCGTTGCTGTGCGCCCCGATCGCGCTGCGGCACGTACCGGAGTCCTCGGACGAGCGCGCCCACTCGCGCTTCGACGTGCTCGGCGCGGTCCTGTGCGCGACGGGCCTCGCGCTGCTCACCTACGCGCTGATCGAGGCCCGTACGGCGTCCTGGACGGTGGCGCTCAGCGCGGTGGCCGGGGTGGCGGCCGCAGTGGCCTTCGTGACCGTCGAGCGGCGCGGCAAGGACCCGATGATGCCGCTCGACGTCTTCTCGTCCCGCCAGTTCACGGCGGTCAACATGGTCACGCTGTGCGTCTACGCGGCCTTCGGCGGCTTCTTCTTCCTCGCCGCGCTCCAGCTCCAGGTAGCCGTCGGCTGGTCCGCCCTGGCCGCCGGTACGGCCCTGCTGCCGACCACCGTCCTGATGCTGCTGCTCTCCGCCCGCTCCGGCGAACTCGCCGAACGCCTCGGCCCGCGGCTCCAGCTCACCGCCGGCCCCCTGCTGTGCGCGGCCGGGATGGTCCTGATGCTGCGGGTCGGCCCGGGCGCCTCCTACGTCGCCGACGTGCTGCCCGCCCTGCTGGTGCTCGGCCTCGGCATGGTCACGCTGGTCGCGCCGCTGACGGCGAGCGTGCTGGCCGCCGTGGACACCGCCCGCGCCGGTCTCGCCAGCGGCATCAACAACGCGGCGGCCCGTGCGGCGGGGCTCGTCGCGGTCGCCGCGCTGCCCCTGCTCACCGGCATGGGTGAGGAGGCGTACCGGTCGCCCCGGGCGTTCGACGACGCTTTCGGGCCGGCGATGCTGATCTGCGCGGGTGTCCTGGTGACGGGCTCCGTGATCGCCTTCACGACGGTGCGCCGCCCGGCCCCGGACTGCGCCCGGCCGCAGTGCCGTACCCACGGCTCGGTGCTGGCACCGCCGCTGGAGGGGGCACGGGAGCGCGACAGGACCACGTGACCCGTCCGGCGGAGCGGGGCGCATGCCGCAGACTTGTCCCATGGCCATTCACGAGAACCTCCTCGGGGGACCGCCCCCGACCCACCTCCCCGACGACCCCGGGCCGCGCGAGCTGCTGGCGGGCGGCACCTCGCCCGCCGACGTCGCCGCGAAGTACCCGACCTCCTCGCTCGCCTGGGCCCGGCTGGCCGACGAGGCGTTCGAGCGGGGCGGCGTCGTGGAGTCGTACGCGTACGCCCGTACGGGCTACCACCGCGGCCTCGACTCCCTGCGCCGCAGTGGCTGGAAGGGGCACGGCCCGGTGCCCTGGGAGCACGAGCCGAACCGCGGCTTCCTGCGCGCCCTGCACGCCCTCGCCCGCGCCGCCCAGGCGATCGGCGAGAAGGAGGAGTACGAGCGCTGCAGCCAGTTCCTGAGGGACTCCTCACCGGAGGCGGCCGAAGTGCTGGGCTGACCTCACCCGGGCGCGTCCCGCCGTCCTGGCCCGTCCCCGCCGCCGTGCGCGGGCGGGCCTTGCGGTTTCCTGGGACGATTGCGGAGGATGCCGTTGGGGACCGGGGCCCCGTGCCGGTAACGGCAGGGCGGACCGCTACCCGAAGTGCACCTCAGGAGACAGCGATGTCCCACGACGCCCCGAATCTCGACTTCGAGGGCAGCACGCCGTACGAGGACTACGTCAAGGCGGACGTGCTCACCCACCTCCAGCACACCCTCTCCGACGATCCCGGAGAGATGGTCTTCCTGGTCACGACCCAGGTCATGGAGCTGTGGTTCACCGTCATCGTCCACGAATGGGAGACCGCCGCCCGCGCCCTGCGCGAGGACCGGATCCCGGTGGCGACCGACGCGCTCAAGCGCTCGGTGCGGGAGCTGGAGGCGCTCAACGCCTCCTGGACGCCCCTGGGGCAGCTCACCCCCGCCCAGTTCAACTCCTACCGGTCGGCCCTCGGCGAGGGCTCCGGCTTCCAGTCGGCGATGTACCGCCGCCTGGAGTTCCTGCTCGGTGACAAGTCCGCGTCCATGCTCGTCCCGCACCGCGGCGCCCCGCGCGTCCACGCGGAACTGGAGAAGGCGCTGCACGAGCCGAGCCTGTACGACGAGGTGGTCCGGCTGCTCGCCCGGCGCGGGTACGACATCCCGGACGCCGTGCTCCAGCGCGACGTCACCCGGAAGTACGAGGCGGCACCCGAGGTGGAGGCCGCCTGGACGGCCGTCTACTCCGGTGACCAGAACGGCGAACTGGCCCGCCTCGGCGAGGCACTCACCGACGTCGCCGAGCTGGTGTGGCGCTGGCGCAACGACCACCTGGTCGCCACCCGCCGCGCGATGGGCTCCAAGACCGGCACCGGCGGCTCGGCCGGGGTGGCCTGGCTGGAGAAGCGGGCCCGGAACAACGTGTTTCCCGAGCTGTGGACGGCGCGGTCGTATGTCTGAGCTGATGAGCGAGGCGGAGGAGCTGGACGCCGCCGACGGGCTGGCCGCGGTGCGTGAGCGGTTCGTCCTCGACGACGTGACATACCTGGACGGCAACTCCCTCGGCGCTCTCCCTGCGCACGTCCCCGACCGCGTGGCGGACGTCGTACGGCGCCAGTGGGGGGAGCTGCGCATCCGCTCCTGGGAGGAGAGCGGCTGGTGGACCGCGCCCGAGCGGACCGGCGACCGGATCGCCCCGCTGGTCGGGGCGGCGGCCGGGCAGGTCGTGGTCGGCGACTCGACGAGCGTCAACGTCTTCAAGGCGCTCGTCGCCGCCGTGCGCATGGCCCGGGAGGACGGTGCGGGCGGTGCGGTCGGCGCGGGCCGGGACGAGATCCTCGTCGACGCCGGCACCTTCCCCACGGACGGGTACATCGCCGAGTCGGCGGCCCGGATGACGGGTTGCGCCCTGCGCCCGGTCGCCCCGGCCGAGGTGCCGTCGGCGCTGGACGGCCGCACCGCCGCCGTCCTGCTCAACCACGTCGACTACCGCACGGGCCGCCTGCACGACCTGCCCGCGCTCACGGCCGCGGTGCACGCGGCGGGGGCGTACGCCGTCTGGGACCTGTGCCACAGTGCGGGCGCGCTGCCGGTCGGGCTCGACGAGCACGGCGTGGACCTGGCCGTCGGGTGCACCTACAAGTACCTCAACGGCGGCCCCGGTTCGCCCGCGTACCTGTACGTCCGCCGCGACCTGCAGCACCGTTTCGACTCCCCGCTGCCGGGCTGGAACTCGCACGCCGAGCCGTTCGGCATGCGGCCCGGGTACGAGCCGGCGTCCGGTGCTCAGCGCGGCCGCGTCGGTACGCCGGACATCCTCTCCCTGCTCGCTCTGGAGGCGGCACTGGACGTGTGGGACGAGGACGGGGTCTCGGTGGCGGCGGTGCGGGACAAGTCCCTGGCGCTGACGGACTTCTTCCTGCGCTGCGTCGGGGCGTACGTCCCGGACGGCCGCGTGGAGTCCGTGACCCCGGCGGCACACGCCGAGCGGGGCAGCCAGGTCGCGTTGCGCTGCGACGACGCGGGTGAGGTGATGAAGCGGCTGATCGAGCGCGGGGTGGTCGGGGACTACCGCGCCCCGGACGTGCTGCGGTTCGGCTTCACCCCGCTGTACGTCGGTTTCGCGGACGTGGAGCGGGCGGCGCGGGTGCTGGCTCGGACGCTGGCGGGCTGAGTCGCGGGCCGGGTGGCGGCTGACTCGCGGGCTGAGTCGCGGGCCTGGTGGCGGGCTGAGCCGCCGGGTGGGGGCCGGACGAGCGTTTGGCCCTCACCCAGCGTCATATCCCCATGTCCGCGCACGTTACCGGCCTGATAACGTCCCGCCAACGGCCGATTTCGTTCCCCCGGTCCGCCAACACCGTTTCGCCGCTGAGAGGTTGAGCATGCCGGACGCCGCCGCAGAACCGGGCACCGCTGCCGCGAGGGATGCCGCGGAGGAGGAATCGGCCCTCTCCCACCCGGCGGTCGAGCCCGACAGCACCGCCGGCTACGGCGACCACCCCGACCAAGTGATCGACTTCTACGTGCCGCGCGGCGCGGCGGGTCCGGGCGAGGCCGCTCCCGTCGTGGTGGTCCTGCACGGAGGGTCCTGGCGCGCCCCGTACGACCGGCGTCACATCAGCCCGTTCGCCGGTTTCCTGGCCCGCCGGGGGTTCGCCGTGGCCAGTGTGGAGTACCGGCGTGGCGTGGAGGGCGGTGCGGGCCCGGGCGCCGAGGGGCCGGGTGGTGCTCCCGTCGCGGGGCGCTGGCCCGACACCTTCGACGACGTGGCAGCCGCGCTGGACGCCCTGCCTGACCTGGTCCGACGGCACCTGCCGCGGGCCGACGCGCGCCGTGTGGTGCTCACCGGCCATTCCGCCGGCGGCCACCTCGCCCTGTGGGCGGCCGCGCGGCACCTGCTGCCCGCCGACGCCCCGTGGCGGACCGACCGTCCGGCGCCTCTGCGCGGCGTCGTCGCCCTCGCGCCGATCGCCGACTTCGAGGTCGCCGACAAGCTCGACGTGTGCGGTGGCGCGACACGGCAACTGCTGGGCGGCAAGGACCTGTTCGCCGAACGTCGGCCCTACGCCGACCCCGCCCTGCTGCTGCCCACCGGTATCGCGACGACCCTCGTGCAGGGCCGCGCCGACGTGGACGTACCGCAAGCGGTCGCCGAGGCGTACGCCGACGCGGCGGCCAAGGCGGGAGAGGTGGTGGGCGTGACCCTGCTGGAGGACATCGGCCACTATCCGCTGATCGACCCGGCGGCGGACGCGTGCGCGGTGGTGGCGGAGGAGATCGTGCAGCTGGCTTGGTGAGCGGGGGAGGGTGGGTGGTGGAAGGCGTGAACACTTCCCCTGGGATTGTCCTCGGGCCGCTCGGATGAGAGGGATGGCCGTCGTGCTCGCGGCGGCCGTCGTCACGTACGGCCGCGTTCGCGCCGTCGCCCTGGCCCCGCACCGGCAGCTCGCCGGCGAGGCGCCCGACGGGACGCGCACCGCCGTCGTGGTCTGGCTGGGCTGCTAGACACCGGGCACCATCAGCACCGCGGTCGCCACGATCCAACGCGGAGATCGCGCAGCGTCTGGTGGTCGCCGAGCAGACGGTGAAGACCCACGTGGGCAGGAACCTGGTGAAGCTGGGAGTCAGAGACCGCGCCCAGGCAGCGGTCTTCGCGTACGAGTCGGGCCCCCGCCCGCCCCTCCGGCTACTGACCGCCGGTGCGCGGCGTCCGTCACCCGCCGCCGCCCGCTCGTGGCCCGCGGCCGCCCGGCGTCCGTTGCCGCCCGTCACCGAGCTGCGCCGGGCGCCGCCCCACCGCCCGGGCGCCACCCCCCACCGCCCGGGCGCCGCCCCCACTGCCCGGGCGCGGCCTCCCCGCAGCCACCGAGGCCGGGCCGTAGTACCTGAGGCGGATGCCGGAGGACCCCTCTTACCGGTGACGACGGCGTAGCCCGGCTGCGCCTACCGTTGCCAGCGTGACCGAGACGACCCAGATGCCGACCACGCCGCCCGGAGAGGGAGGCGGACCGCGCAGCCCCGAGTACCGGCTGGCGCTGAACGCGCTGAGCGGGCTGCGCGAGGACCTGTTCCACGAGGCCTTCGCCTACCGCCCGCTGCCACGCCCGGCCACGGACGGCCCCTTGGCCCGCCGCCTGCCGGCACGGATGAGGTCCTACGCGGCCCGCCTCCCGTATGCGGCGGTGGCCGCCGTCGCGCTGCTCTGCTTCTACGGAGGTGCGACCGGCGGTGTGACCGACGGCCCGCTGGGCCTGCTGAGCGGACTGGTGTGCGCGGTCCCGGTGCTGGCCACGCTGGTCCGGCCGATCGGTGCCTTCTGGATGTCCATGGCCGCGACCCCCGTGGTCGCGCTGCTCGGCAGCAGCTGGGGGGACTGGCCGTGGATGCCCGGCGCGTTCATGTGCCACACGGCGGTGCTGGTGATCGTGGCGATACGCACCCGGCCCCGGACGGCCGTGTGGATGTGGGCCCTGACCGCCGCGTACGGATTCCTCAACGAGTCCTTCTGGGGTGCCGGTCGCTACAGCACCAATTCCGCGCCGCTGCTGGTCCTCACGGCCTTCGCCCTGCTCCTGATATCGGTGTGGCACATCCGGCGCGACGCCCGGCAGCAGGTGACCGCGCAGCAGACGGTCACCGCGCAGGAGCGGTCCCGGCGCACCCTGCTGGAGGAGCGCACCACCATCGCCCGTGAGCTGCACGACGTGGTCGCCCACCACATGTCGGTGGTCGCCATCCAGGCGGAGGCCGCGCCCTACCGGGTGGAGAATCCGCCGGAGGAGCTGGAGCGGGCCTTCGCCACCATCCGGGAGAACGCGGTGGCCGCGCTGACCGAGCTGCGTCGCGTGCTCGGTGTCGTCCGCGCCGAGGACTACGAGGCCCCGGACGCCCCGCAGCCCACGCTCGCCGACCTGGATCCGCTGCTCGCCAACGTGCGTGAGGCGGGGCTGGCCGTGGACAAGGCGGTGACCGGCGCGGTGCGCGAGCTGCCGCCCGGCGTGGAGCTGTCGGCGTACCGGATCGTGCAGGAGGCGTTGAGCAACAGCCTGCGGCACGCGCCCGGCGCGACGGCCCGCGTCGAGATCTCGTACGTCCTGGGCGGTCTCGGCCTGCGGATCGTCAATACCGCCATCCCGCACAACACCCTGGTCAAACCGTCACCCGGCGCGGGGCACGGAGTGACCGGCATGCGGGAGCGGGTGTCGATGCTGAACGGTGAGATGACGGCCGGCCCGACCGACGAGGGGGGCTACGAGGTGGCGGTGTTCCTGCCGGTCACCACGCCGAGCGAAGGTGACGCATGAGGGACCGCACGATCCGGGTACTGATCGCCGACGACCAGATGATGGTGCGTGAGGGATTCTCGGTCCTGCTGAACGCGATGCCGGACATCGAGGTCGTGGGCGAGGCGGTCAACGGCCGGGAGGCCGTGGCGAAGGTCCGCGAACTGGCCCCGGACGTCGTCCTGATGGACATCCGGATGCCCGAGCTGAACGGCATCGAGGCGACGCGGGAGATCGTCGCCGCAGACGGGGCGGCGAAGGTCCTCGTCCTCACCACCTTCGACCTCGACGAGTACGTGTACCAGGCGCTGCGCGCCGGCGCGTCCGGCTTCCTCCTCAAGGACGCCTCGGCCCGCCAGCTCGCCGACGGCGTCCGGGTGGTCGCCGCCGGCGAGGCCCTCCTGGCGCCCTCGATCACCAAGCGTCTGATCACCGAGTTCTCCAAGCTGTCCGACGGGCCGCGCCCGATGTCCTCGGCGCACGCGGCGTACGGCGACCTGACCGAGCGGGAGACGGAGGTGCTGGTGCTGATCGCGCAGGGCCTGTCGAACTCGGAGATCGCCGAACGGCTGGTGGTCGCCGAGTCGACGATCAAGACGCACGTCAGCCGCGTCCTGGTGAAGCTGGGCCTCAGGGACCGGACGCAGGCGGCCGTCTTCGCCTACGAGGCGCGGCTGGTCACGCCGGGCTGACCGGCGCCGAGTGGGCACCACACGTACTGGCCCGGTCGCCGAACAGGCCCGGGGGAGGGCGTGCCCCCTGCCCGGCGGCGTGAGAAGTCACCGGCTGCTGTCCTGCTGTCCTGCTGTCCTGCTGTCCTGCTGTCGGCGGCGCTGCTCGCGTCGGGTTGTGTCCTGCGGCAGGCGCGAAGCACAGGAGGGGCGGCGGTTCGCTGCCGATCCTCCCCCGGTCGTCGGGGCAGCGAGTGCCGGGGTCGCCCACGCGGTGTCGGCGGTCCTCCTGTGCGACACCGTCTCCTGGTGAACGGCCCGGTCGAAGCCCTATCGTCCGTCCATGACGGCTGACAGCGACCTCGCGTTCGACCCGTGGGACCCGGCGTTCGTCGCCGATCCCTACCCCGCCTTCGCCGAGCTGAGGGACCGGGGCCGGGTGCTCTACTACGAGCCGAGCGACCAGTGGCTGGTCCCGCACCACGCGGACGTCTCCGCCCTGCTGCGCGACCGCCGGCTGGGCCGGACCTACCAGCACCGTTTCACCCACGAGGACTTCGGCCGCACCCCGCCCCCGCCGGAGCAAGAGCCCTTCCACACGCTCAACGACCACGGGATGCTCGACCTGGAACCGCCGGACCACACCCGTATCAGGCGTCTGGTGTCCAAGGCGTTCACGCCGCGCACGGTGGAACGGCTGAGGCCGTACGTGCACGGGCTGGCCGACGAGCTGGTGTCCGGGCTGGTGGCGGCGGGCGGCGGCGACCTGCTGACGGACGTGGCCGAGCCGCTCCCGGTCGCCGTGATCGCCGAGATGCTGGGCATCCCGGAGGCCGACCGTGCCCCGCTGCGCCCCTGGTCGGCCGACATCTGCGGGATGTACGAGCTGAACCCGTCCGAGGAGACGGCGGCGGAGGCGGTCCGCGCGTCGCTCGACTTCTCGGACTACCTGCGCGCACTGATCGCGGCCCGTCGCAAGGAGCCCGGCGACGACCTGATCTCCGGCCTGATCGCGGCCCACGACGAGGACGACGACCGCCTCACCGAGCAGGAGATGATCTCGACCTGCGTCCTGCTCCTGAACGCCGGTCACGAGGCCACGGTCAACGCCACGGCCAACGGCTGGCTGGCGCTCTTCCGCAACCCGGACCAGCTGGCGGCCCTGCGCGCCGACCACTCCCTCGTCCCCTCGGCCGTGGAGGAGCTGATGCGCTACGACACGCCGCTGCAGCTCTTCGAACGCTGGGTCCTCGACGAGATCGAGATCGACGGGACGACCGTCCCGCGCGGCGCGGAGGTGGCGATGCTGTTCGGCTCCGCCAACCATGACCCGGCGGTCTTCACCGCGCCGGACCGCCTCGACCTCACCCGCGGGGACAACCCCCACATCTCCTTCAGCGCCGGTATCCACTACTGCATCGGCGCACCGCTGGCCCGCATCGAGCTGGCCGCGTCCATGACCTCCCTGCTGAGGCGGGCCCCGACGCTGCGGCTGGGGGCGGAGCCGGACCGCAGGCCGAACTTCGTGATGCGGGGCCTCACGGGACTACGCGTGGAACTCTGAGCGTCGGCGCCGGGCCAGCAGCCAGGCGCCGGACGCCCACACCAGCGCTGGCAGCACGGCCCCGGCGAGGACGACGAGGGGAAGTTCGGTGAGGGCGGCGCCGAAGTCCTGGCCGTTGTTCTCGAACGCCATGCCCAGATGCCGCCGCGTGCGGTCCGAAGTCCCCCACAGCCACACGGCTCCCACGGCTCCCGCCGCCGACACCAGACACCCACCGCACGTCACCGCGTCTCGCCTCATGCCCACCAGGACGCCGCCGACCTGCCCTACGGTTCGCCGCCCCGCCCCGCCCTGCCCCGACTCACGATCCCCGACCCCCGACCCCCGACCCCCGACTCACAACCCCATGCCGCAGACCCATGCCGACGCTCCCCGTTCACGACCCGGCTCAAGTCGTCGGGTCCCGCCGCCGCGGCCCCGCCAGCCCCACCGCCACCAGCGTCGCCGCGAGCAGCAGCAGCAGTACCGGCACCGGCGACCAGCTCCTCTCTCCGCCAGGGAACTTCGGCAGATGCCCGAACGGCGACGCGTCGAGCACGGCCTGCGGCAAGTCCAGCGCCGACCCGATCCAGCCGTACAGCAGCACCGTGCCCGCCACCCCCCATGCCGCCACCGCGCCCCGCGGGAGCACGCCGTACAGCAGCACCGCGGCCCCGCCGATCACCCGCACCGCGGGCAGCTGCACCAGACACGCGCCCAGGAGCGCCCCGGCGTCCTGCCCGTACCCGGCCGCGAAGCCGAGCCCGGCGAGCAGCATGACGAGCGCCGCGCCGCCGAAGGCGACGACGAGATGCCCGGCGGCCCACCGCAGCCCGCCCACGGCACCCGCGAGGACCGGTTCCGCGCGCCCGGAGGTCTCCTCGCCGCTGAGCCGCAGCACCGACGCCACGACGTACAGGGCGGCGATCAGCCCGAGCATCCCGACCATCGCGGACACGAACGGGTGGCGGGCCCGGCCTCTTCCTCGCAGACGCGCAGCGTCCCCCGCAGCGTCCGCAGAAACGGCCCGCCGCCTCTCGGACGGCTCCCGCAGCGTCTCGTCGCCCACGTCGAAGTACCGGCTCACGCACGCTCCCCGGATCAGGTCCGGCGGGGAGCGCGGGCACCGGGGCCGGGCTTCCGCGCGCCGTTCACCGCACCGGCAGCGTCAGCCCCCAGGCCCCCTCGCGCACCGTCCACGTCCGTGTCCCCACCGGCCCCGAGACCACCGCGTCGGCCCGGTACCGGAAGTGCGCCCCCGACACGGTCACCGTGTGCCCGCTCATCGTCAGCGGCGCCGCCTCCGCGCCCACCGACAGCGGCCGTACCTCCACCACGGCCACCCCTCCGGCTCCCGGCGTCACCGACACCGCCTCGACCGGCTGGTCCAGGTCCACCAGCGTCGATCCGTCGACCTCCACCCGCAGCCGGGCCGGACCGGCGGTCCCGGACATGACGGCGGTCCGGCCCGGACGCGAGGACGCCAGGGTCCGGACGAGGGCCTGGCAGGTCCGCAGCCAGGGACGGGCAGAGGCCGGCCCGGGCCCGCCGCCCGGCCCCGAGTCCGCCTCCGCTCCCGCGTCCGAGTCCGCACGGCTCGGTACCGGCACCAGGACCGGCGGAATCCCCACCGTCCCCAGCACCACCCCGTCGCTGTCGTCGACGAGCAGGTCCAGGCGCCGTTCCGCCCCGTCCAGCACGGCCCGCGCCGCCGCCACCGCCTCCGTCGGCAGCCCCAGGGACCGGGCGAGACCGAGCGCCGACCCCACCGGCACCACCGACAGCGTGCAGCCCGCCAGCTCCCGCTGCCGGTGCAGCAGGGCCACGGCCCGCAGCAGCGTGCTGTCGTCGCCGATCACGACGGGCCGCCGCGAACCGCGTCGCCGCAGCGCCCGCGCGAACTCCTCCGGTCCGTCCGGCAGACACACCTTCGTATGCGCCGCCCCCGCGCTGAGCACGTCTTTCGCGATGCGGACGGACTCCCCGTCCATCCGCCGGGCGACCGGATCGACGACCACCAGAAGCTGATCGGACGTCGCGGAAGAGTTCGCGGAAGAGCTCGCGGAAGTCGCCACCTCGGCCATGCCTCGCTTCCTCGGGTAGCATCTTTGTGCAAGAGCCCCTTGCGCTACTGCGCCAGGGGCTTCGTCTATTCCGGGGCATCCGGTCCGACGGTTGGCGGCCAACGACGGTCGCGGTGCACGCGGTGGATCGCCTCCGCGTACGCCCTCGACCATGGACATGCCCCGCCCGGAAGGGGTGTACGCGCGTGCCCGCACTTGTGCTGCTCGGTGCTCAGTGGGGTGACGAAGGCAAGGGAAAGGCGACGGACCTGCTCGGTGGGTCCGTCGACTATGTGGTGCGCTACCAGGGCGGCAACAACGCCGGCCACACGGTAGTCGTGGGCGACCAGAAGTACGCCCTCCACCTGCTCCCTTCCGGAATCCTGTCTCCCGGCTGTACGCCGGTCATCGGTAACGGTGTCGTCGTCGACCCGTCGGTCCTGTTCTCCGAGCTGAGCGGGCTGAACGAGCGCGGCGTCGACACGTCCAAGCTCCTGGTCAGCGGAAACGCTCACATCATCACGCCGTACAACGTCACCGTCGACAAGGTGACGGAGCGCTTCCTCGGCAAGCGCAAGATCGGCACCACCGGCCGCGGCATCGGCCCGACCTACGCCGACAAGATCAACCGCGTCGGCATCCGCGTCCAGGACCTCTACGACGAGTCGATCCTCACCCAGAAGGTCGAAGCGGCGCTCGACGTCAAGAACCAGATGCTCACCAAGCTCTACAACCGCCGCGCCATCGCCACCGGCCAGGTCGTCGAGGAGCTGCTGGGGTACGCGGACAAGCTCGCGCCGTACGTCGCCGACACCGTCCTGGTCCTCAACCGGGCCCTCGACGACGACAAGGTGGTCCTCTTCGAGGGCGGCCAGGGCACGCTCCTGGACATCGACCACGGCACGTACCCCTTCGTCACCTCGTCGAACCCGACCGCGGGCGGCGCCTGCACGGGCGCCGGCGTGGGCCCGACGAAGATCAGCCGGGTCATCGGCATCCTCAAGGCGTACACGACCCGCGTCGGCGCCGGCCCCTTCCCGACCGAGCTGTTCGACGAGGACGGCGAGGCCCTGCGCCGCATCGGCGGCGAGCGTGGCGTCACCACCGGCCGCGACCGGCGCTGCGGCTGGTTCGACGCGGTGATCGCCCGCTACGCCACCCGCGTCAACGGCCTCACCGACTTCTTCCTCACCAAGCTCGACGTCCTCACCGGCTGGGAGCGGATCCCGGTCTGCGTGGCGTACGAGATCGACGGCAAGCGCGTCGAGGAGCTGCCGTACTCGCAGTCCGACTTCCACCACGCGAAGCCGGTCTACGAGACGCTGCCCGGCTGGAGCGAGGACATCACCAAGGCGAAGTCCTTCTCCGACCTGCCGAAGAACGCCCAGGCCTACGTCAAGGCGCTCGAGGAGATGTCCGGCGCCCAGATCTCCGCGATCGGCGTCGGCCCCGGCCGGGACGAGACGATCGAGATCAACTCGTTCCTGTAGGAACCGCGGAAGCGCACCGACGAGCATCGTGCGCGCCGACGGCCGGACCCCGCGCAGGGGCCCGGCCGTCGGCATCCGGGCGGCGGATACGCTGGCCGGAGCAGGCAGCGCACACGCCGCACAGCGCACAGGCGCACGCGACGCACAGGCGCACCCGCGCACTGCGGACAGCACGCACAGCAGGCACAGCACGCACAGCGGACAGCGGACAGCACGGAGCGAGCGGAACATGCGGAAGCCCACCACCCGGACGTGGATCTGGCTGACCGTGGCGGTTCTCGCCGTGACCGGGGGTCTCCTCTACGTCGACGGCCACCGCGTCTCCGCCGCGCCGCACGCCGACGACCCCAAGTGCGACAAGGTGGTCTCCCGCCTCCCGGACGACCTGCCAGGCGCCTCGCGCGACTGGGCCCTCGGGGACGGCGTCGCCTCCTGGGGCGGCCGGAAGGCGCTGTTCCGCTGCGGCGCCGAGGAGCTGCAGCCCAACGTCGACCTCTGCGTCACGGCGGACGGTGTCGACTGGGTCCTGGACGAGGCGCGGCTCAAGCGCGACGGGGTGAGCGTCCTGCGGACGTACGGCCGCTCACCGGCCGTGGAGCTCACGTACACCGGTCCGCGTGAGGACGTGGGCGGCGTCCTCGCCGCCCTGGACCCCGCCGTGCGGTGGATCCCGCAGACGAGGAAGTGCATCGGCCTCGACGACGCCGACACCGCCCTCTAGCCGTTCGGCCCCCTCCACCGGGCGTCGGCGCGGTGGGTGGTGTCGGATCGGGGTATGACCGACCGTGACAGTGCCGCTTCCTGTCAGGGCCCGTACGGCGGCGAGACCGGCCCCGGCGACTGCGGTGACCCGGCCCGCTTCGAGGTCGCCCGGCATCTGCGGACGGCGCTGCGGGTGTGCCCCGTACATCTGGGACCGTCGCTGCTGCTGGCCGACAGGGTGCTGTGGCCGCCGCGGATCACCCTGGTGCGGTGAGAGGCCGCTGCGGGCACGCGCACGCCGGGTGACCCGCCCCGAGGGCGTGAGGACGCGGCAGGAAGCCGTACGGCGCCCGCGCGGTCCGACGGCACGGCCCGGCAGTTCGAACGGGGCCCCGGCTGCGGGCGGTCGCGTACCGGATCCTCGGCTCGCTCGGCGAGGCCGACGACGCCCTCCAGGACGCCTGCTGCGTGCCGACCGCACGGACACCTCCGACGTGGCCGGTCCCTCGGGCCGCGAGGCCGACGCCGCGGTGGTCCCGGCACCCGGACCCGTCGCCGTCAGCGGCAGGGGAGCGGGCGGCCAGGGGCGCGACGGTCTCGATGGGCCGGTCCGGGGCCGCCGCCGTCGTCCTGGGCCGACGGCCGGGCGCGCCTGGCGATGGCCGAGCACGGCAGGCTGCGCGTCGTACCCCGCTTCAGCTTCGCGGACGACGGACGCGTCATCGGCATCGACGTGATCGCGGAGCGGGAACGCCTGAACGAACTGGGCATCACGGGCATAAGCTGAACCCGTACACGTCGCGTCGGCAGAAGAAGGTGAGTGCGATGCGCGTGCTGCTCAAGGCGACGCTGGACACGGAGAAGGCGAACGAGGCGATTCGCAGCGGGAAGTTGCCCGAGGTGATCGGCCGGACGCTCGACGACGTCAAGCCGGAGGCCGCCTACTTCGGCCTTCTCGGCGGTCGGCGGACGGCCCTGATGGTCTTCGACATGCAGGACAGTTCGGAGCTGCCGCCCACCGGTGAGCCGTTCTTCACCGAGCTGAACGCCGAGATCGAGGTCGTTCCGATCATGAACGCCGACGACCTGCGCAAGGGGCTGTCCCAGCTCCGCTGACCGGGCGCCCGGTCCCCCGGATCAGCTGAAGACGATCATCGATCCCTGCGCCAGGCTCCGCGTGGCCGCCGCGTGCAGGCCCAGCCACACATGGCGCTCCCGGGCGAAGGGGCTGGAGTCGTACGGCCCGGGCACGGCCGGTTCCTCCAGCTCCGTCGGGGCGAGCGGCGGCTGCGGCGGGGCCGGAGGGTTGGCCGGATCGATGCCGAGGGCCGGGGCGACGGTCTCCAGTTCCCGCAGCAGGGCGTGCGAGGAGCCCAACGGGCCGCCTCCCGCCAGGAGTTCGTCACTGGCGAGCGGGTGCGGGAAGTCGACCGGGACGTAGGCGCCCGCGTGGTCGTAGTGCCAGACCAGGTGGGACTGCTGGGCCGTCGACTCGAACATCTCCAGCAACTGCTCGTAGTCCCCGCCCAGTTCGTCCACCGGGGTCACCGGCAGCCCGCACACCTGGAGCAGATGCGCCCGGCGCAGGAAGTGCAGCGCGTCGTAGTCGAACCCGGCCACCGGCGCGACCTCGCCGGAGAGCCCCGGCATGTACTGGTAGACCGGCACCGGCGGCAGCCCCGCCTCGGCCAGCACCTTGTCGTATTGCGCGAGTTCCTCGGCGAACGGGTTGTCCGGCGTGTGGCACAAGACGTCGACGAGCGGTACCAGCCACAGGTCACAGGCCAAAAGAGGGCTCCTCACACAGCACGGTGGTCAGGGAAGCGAAGCGTAGTCGGTGCGTGTCGCGTGCAGGTCCCATACCCATCTGGGGCCGGACCACGACACGTCGGGAGCCGGTCATCGGTCGGCGTACGCCGGTCATTCCCCGCCGAGCCGCTCGATCAGGGCGAGCGAGTGGGTGTTGTACACGTTGACGAGCGAGCGCGCGCCCGGGAGGTCGCGGTGGGCGAGGGCGTCGACCAGCTCGGTGTGCCCGGACCACAGCGCGCCGCGCAGTTCGCTGAGCCGGCGCAGGTGCTGCACCGTGCACACCCAGCTCTGCACGCGCAGCCGGTGCAGGAAGTCGGAGAGGTAGGGGTTGCCGAAGAGGATGGCCAGCTCGCGCCAGTAGCGCAGGTCGTAGCCGATCAGGACGGTCAGGTCCCCGGCCGCGGCGGCGCGCTGGGCCTCCTCGCCGCGCCGGCGGACTCCGGCGAGGGCGGCGGCGATGCGCGGGTCGTGCGGGTCGGGGCCCGCCCACTGGTCCGCGTCGAGGACGAGGAACATCCCGTCGGTCACGAGACTGCGGGCCGCGATCATGCCGCGGAAGTCGGCCACCGAGTACTCGTGGACACGGAAGCCGCGGTGGTGGTCGGCGTCGAGGAGGCCCTGAGCGGACAGGTCGACCAGGGCCTCGCGCACCGGTGTCGCGGAGACCCCGTACTGCTCGGCGATCTCCTTGACGGTGAACTCCTGCCCCGGCTGGAGCCGCCCGGCCAGCACCTCGTCGCGGAGCGCGTCGGCGATCTGCCGCCGCAGGGTGCTGCGCGTGACGGCACCGGTGCCGCTGTGGCCGGGCATGGTCGGGCGTCTCCTCGTCGCGTCCGGGGGCGTGCTCGTACACATGTCTACCGCGTACGAGCACGCAACCCTACGCGCTCGGGCTCCTCACCCGGTCAGGTCCGCTCCGTGTACTCGTCCGCCACGGACAGTGCTGTGTCCAGGGCCGCCAGGCCCTCCTTCAGCTCGGCCTCGGAGATGTTGCACGGCGGCACCACGTGGGTCCGGTTCATGTTCACGAACGGCCACACGCCGTGGGCCTTTGCGGAGGCGGCGAACGCCGACATCGGGGTGGCCGCCTGTCCGGTCGCGTTGTAGGGCACCAGCGGCTCCCGGGTCTCCCGGTTCTTCACCAGCTCCAGCGCCCAGAACATGCCGGTCCCCCGCACCTCGCCCACGCTCGGGTGGCGCTCGGCCAGCTCCCGCAGCGCCGGCTCGACGACCTGGGCACCGAGCCGCGCCGCGTGTGCGACGACGCCCTCCCGGGCCATGACGTTGATCGTGGCGACGGCGGCGGCGCAGGCCAGCGGGTGCCCGGAGTAGGTCAGTCCGCCGGGGTAGGGGCGCTCGGCGAAGGACGCGGCGATCTCGCCCGAGATCGCGACGCCGCCCAGCGGCACGTAACCCGAGTTCACGCCCTTGGCGAAGGTCATCAGGTCGGGCACCACGTCGTACAGGTCGGCGGCGAACCACGTGCCGGTCCGCCCGAACCCGGCCATGACCTCGTCGAGCACGAACACGATCCCGTACTTGTCGCAGATCTCGCGGACCCCGGCCAGGTAACCGGCCGGCGGCATCATGATCCCCGCCGTGCCCGGGATCGTCTCCAGGATGATCGCGGCGACCGTCCCCGGGCCCTCGAAGGCGATCGTCGTCTCCAGGTGCTCCAGGGCCCGCGCGCACTCCTGCTCCTCGGTCTCGGCGTAGAAGCGCGAGCGGTACAGGAAGGGCGCCCAGAAGTGCACGGTACCGGCGGAGCCGCTGTCGGAGGCCCAGCGGCGCGGGTCGCCGGTGAGGTTGATCGCCTGCTGGGTGCCGCCGTGGTACGAGCGGTACGCCGACAGCACCTTCGGGCGTCCGGTGTGCAGCCGCGCCATACGCACGGCGTGCTCGACGGCGTCCGCGCCGCCGTTGGTGAAGAAGATCTTGTCCAGGTCGCCGGGTGTCCGCTCGGCGATCAGCCGGGCCGCCTCCGAGCGCGCCTCGACGGCGAACGCGGGCGCGAACGTCGTCATCTTCGCCGCCTGCTCCTGGATCGCGGCGACGACCTTGGGGTGCTGGTAGCCGATGTTGGTGTAGACGAGGCCGCTGGAGAGGTCGAGGTAGCGCTTGCCTTCGTAGTCCCAGAAGTACGACCCCTCGGCGCCGGCGACGGCGAGCGGGTCGATCAGCTCTTGCGCTGACCAGGAGTGGAAGACATGCGCGCGGTCCGCGGCCTTCACGGCGGCGCCGGCCTGGGGATGGGGCTGAGGGGTCATGCGGCCGAGGGTAGGTGTCCGCGATGCGGAAACGGAATCGGCGTCCTGTCTGCGGTCCTCGGCTTTCCACGACAGGTTGTCGACGTGCCCGGCGGGCCCGTCCGTTACGGAACCGTGGACAAGACCGGCTCACCGCGGGGCCGCCCCGGCACTATCCTCGGTTGTTGCTCACGTGGGTTCACGTGCGGGGGAAGGCGGCGCAGCATGCAGAAGCTCGGGGGCGGGGACCCGCGGCACATCGGGGCGTACCGGTTGCTGGGGCGGCTGGGCGCGGGAGGCATGGGCCACGTCTATCTGGCCCGCTCGGACCGCGGGCGCACGGTCGCCGTCAAGCTGGTGCGCGAGGAACTGGCCGCGCTGGAGGAGTTCCGCGAGCGGTTCCGGCAGGAGGTCGAGTCCGCGCGGCGGGTCGGCGGATACTGGACGGCGCCCGTACTGGACGCGGACACCGAGGCCGCCGTGCCGTGGGTCGCCACCGGGTACGTCGCAGGACCCAGCCTCCAGCAGGTCGTGGGGCACGATCACGGCGCGCTGCCGGAGCGCTCGGTGCGCACGCTGGCCACCGGTCTCGCCCACGCGCTGCAGGACATCCACGCCGCCGGGATCGTCCACCGCGACCTCAAGCCGTCCAACGTCCTGGTCACCATCGACGGCCCCCGCGTCATCGACTTCGGCATCGCGCGTGCCCTGCAGACGGTGACCGACGGCGGTCTCACCCGCACCGGCGCGCTCGTCGGCTCGCCCGGCTTCATGGCACCCGAGCAGGTGCGCGGCGACCGTGTCACCCCCGCCTGCGACGTCTTCTGCCTCGGCTCGGTCCTCGCCTACGCCGCCACCGGCGACCTGCCCTTCGGCACCGCCAACAGCGGCGTGCACGCGCTGATGTTCCGCATCGCGCAGGAGGAACCCGACCTGGAGGGCGTGCCCGAGGGCATCGCGGACCTCGTACGGGACTGCCTCAAGAAGGACCCCGCCGCGCGGCCGGGCCTTGCGGAGGTCCTGGAGCGCACGGGTGCGCAGGACACGGTCACCGAGGGCCGCTCCCGCGACCCGTGGCTGCCCGGCGCGCTGGTCGCCCAGCTCGGCCGGCACGCGGTGCGGCTGCTGGACACGGAGGATCCCGAGAGCCCTGGGGTGCCGGGAGCGGCAGCGGCGGGTGCGCCGGGGGCGCCGGAGAGCTCGGCGGCGGGTGCGTCGGGGGCGCCGGAGAGCTCGGCGGCGGGTGCGTCGGGGGCGCCGGAGGGCTCGGCGGCGGGTGCGTCGGGGGGCTCGGCGGCGGGTGCGTCGGGGGCACCGGAGGCATCGGGGGCGCCGGAGGCGGCGGGTCCATCGGGGGCGGGGGCGCCGGAGGGCTCGGCGGGGGCGGGTGCGTCGGGTGCGCCGGTGGCGGCGGGTCCATCGGTGGCGGCGGGTCCCTCAGGTATGTCCGGGGCACCGGAGGCCGCCGCCATGGTCCGGGAGACCGTTCCGCAGCCCGGTGCGCCGGGCACGGCCCAGAACCCGCCCGCGCAGCCCCCCGCGCGTCCGCCCGCCCCTTACCCCGCGGTCCCGGACGGGGAACCGGCCGTCGCGTCGCCGGACGGCCCGCCGCCACCGCGCGAGCCGGGCAGTGGCGGCGCCCCGTTCAGCCACCTCCCCACCATGGTCGCGGGCCAGGCGCCGCCGACGGCCCCGCCCACCGCCCACGGTCACCCGCAGCAGCCACAGCCACAGCAGCCACAGCAGCCCGTCCACGGATACGCACCGGTCCCGGCGTGGAACGCCCCGCCGTCCGGATACCAGCAGCCGTACGGCGGCGGCCTCGGCTCGACCCCGCCCTACGGGCCGACCCCGCCCTACGGGCCCCCGCCGCCGTACGGACCGCCGCACGAGCCGTCCCGGGGAGGACGCTCCACCGCGCTGCTGGTCGTCGTCGCCCTGGTCGTCGCGCTGGGCGCCGGGGGCACGGTCTACGCCCTGATGAGCGGGGACGACGAAGGCAACCGGGCCGGCGGCGACCCCACGAACACGCCGACAACGTCCGTGTCCCGGCACCAGGGCACCGGACCGGACGGTTCGACGCCGACGGCCGATGTGAACCGGCCGACCCGGCCCCGGGACGGCACGATTCCCACGGCCTACCTGGGGACGTGGGCCACCACCATCGACAACGCCTCAGGTGTGCACACCCGGCGGCTGACCGTCCAGCAGGGAGACGTGGGCGACACGGTCCTCTCCCTCGTCGCCGACGGCCCCGCGGGCAACGGCACCTACCACTGCGTCTTCGAGGCCGACCT
This sequence comes from Streptomyces sp. NPDC048392, assembly GCF_043200575.1. Classification (NCBI taxonomy): domain Bacteria; kingdom Bacillati; phylum Actinomycetota; class Actinomycetes; order Kitasatosporales; family Streptomycetaceae; genus Streptomyces; species Streptomyces sp. NPDC048392. Next base: position 38,036 of record NZ_JBICYB010000009.1, on the reverse strand, counting down.
GACCGGCGCGCCGGGCACCGACGGCCCCGTGAACGTCGGCCCCTCCACGGTCACGGCCGGTCCCGCCGCCTCCTGCACCCCGGGCGCCCCCACCCGCATCACCCTCCTGCCGAACGGCACCCTGGAACGCACCGACACCAGCACCGGCGAAAACCTGACGTACATCCGCCAGTAGCACCCCGGAGCCGGCCGCACACCGCCACGGGCCGCCGCGCACCACCGTGGTTACGGGCAGCCGCGCCGCCCCGCCCGCCAAGCTGCGGGCAGTCGCTCACCGCACCCGGCAGCGCAGCTCACCGCGGCTCGTCGCAGCTCACCGCGGCTCACCGCGGCTCCGGAGGCCGCTGCCGGGGCATGTTCGGCCGAGCCCCGTTCGCCGGCACGGAGAACCGCCCCGGCCCCGCGAACCCCGCATCCGACCGCCCCGCCCCCGCCGCCCCACCGGCCGTCCCCGACTGCAATCCCAGCGGCGCGACCCCGGTCCGGAAGTCCACCATCCAGTCCGCGGTCTCCGCCCGCACCAGCTCCGTCACGTCCTCCGAGAAGCGCCGCAGCACCAGCAGGCACCGGTCCGCCGCCTCGCTCGCCGTCCCGTCCGCCGGTCCCAGCACCTCCCGCACGCTCTCCGACGCCCAGTCGAACTGGAGCGCCTGGAGCCGCCGCTGCACCGCCTGGGCCGTGGCCACGTCCCGCATCCACCCGGAGGTGACCCCGAAGAACCGGTCACCCGCCACACACGCCACCGCCCACAGCACGGCCAGATACCCCCAGGGCGCGACCCCGCCCACCACGCCGGACATGTCCAGCAGCGGCAGCGCCGCCCCGGCGACCGCGCCCACCGCCGCCCCGGCCCGCAGCAGCACGGCGCCGCGCCGCTTCCACACCCGGTCCGCCAGGTACCAGGCCGCCGTGTCCAGCGCGCCCCGCTCCACCCACCGGTACAGCTCGTCCAGCCGCTCGGCGGGCAGAGCCCAGTCCCCGAGGGGGAACGCCCGCCCGGTCAGGTCGCCCGGCCGTGGCCCGGCCGCCCCCTCACCGTCCCGTCCGTCCTGCGGCGGCCCCTCGGGCTGCATCTCCGGCTGACCCACCCGGCACTCCCTACTGCTGCTCGCCGTCCGCGAAGACCTCATGCGCCGGACCCCTTCCTACCGCCCAACGGGTGGCGAAGAGCCGGGTTCCGCCTCTTTTCCGCCCGGAAGAGGGCGTTGATCAGGTATAGGACTCCCCCGACATCACCCGAAAGAGTGCTGGGGCGAGGGCCGCCCAGACCACGTAGGCTCGTGCCGAACGGCAAAACCGTAGCGACCCGGAAGCGATGGGAGCTGAACGTGATCCCCGGTGGTGGCCAGCCCAACATGCAGCAGCTGCTCCAGCAGGCCCAGAAGATGCAGCAGGACCTGGCGAAGGCCCAGGAGGAACTGGCGCAGACGGAGGTCGACGGCCAGGCGGGCGGTGGCCTGGTGCAGGCCACGGTCACCGGCTCCGGCGAGCTGCGCGGTCTCAGGATCGATCCGAAGGCGGTGGACCCTGAGGACACCGAGACCCTCGCCGACCTGATCGTCGCCGCGGTCCAGGCGGCCAACGAGAACGCGCAGAACCTACAGCAGCAGAAGCTCGGTCCGCTCGCCGAGGGGCTGGGCGGCGGCGGCATCCCCGGCCTGCCTTTCTGAGTACGCCTTTCTCAGACCGGCCGGAGCCATCTACCGTACGTAGTGCACGAACCTCAGGAAGGACGGCAGTCCGTTGTACGAAGGCGTGGTCCAGGACCTCATCGACGAGCTGGGGCGGCTGCCCGGCGTCGGTCCCAAGAGCGCGCAGCGGATCGCCTTCCACATCCTGCAGGCGGAGCCGACCGACGTACGGCGGCTCGCCCAGGCCCTCATGGAGGTGAAGGCCAAGGTCCGCTTCTGCGCGACCTGCGGAAACGTGGCGCAGGAGGAGCAGTGCAACATCTGCCGCGACCCGCGCCGGGACCCCGCGGTGCTCTGCGTGGTGGAGGAACCGAAGGACGTCGTCGCCATCGAACGCACCCGCGAGTTCCGCGGGCGCTACCACGTGCTCGGCGGCGCGATCAGCCCGATCGACGGGATCGGCCCCGACGACCTCCGCATCCGTGAGCTGCTGGCCCGCCTGGCGGACGGCTCGGTCACGGAACTGATCCTGGCCACGGACCCGAATCTGGAGGGCGAGGCGACGGCCACGTACCTCGCCCGCATGATCAAGCCCATGGGCCTCAAGGTCACCCGCCTGGCCAGCGGCCTCCCGGTGGGCGGCGACCTGGAGTACGCGGACGAGGTGACCCTCGGCCGCGCCTTCGAGGGGAGACGACTCCTAGATGTCTGACGCCACGCTGCACGCGACCAACCAGAACCCCGACGACTTCGCGGTCCAGATCGCCGACCAGATCGAGAGCTTCCTGGTGGCCGTCACCGAGGTCGCCAAGGGTGACGAACCGGACTCGGCGGTCCCCTTCCTCCTTCTGGAGGTCTCCCAGCTCATGCTGGCCGGCGGCCGCCTGGGCGCCCACGAGGACATCGTCCCGGACGATCGCTACGAGCCCGACCCGGGCCCGGAGCTCGACGTGGACGCCCTCCGCGAGAACCTGGCCCGCCTCCTCGACCCGATCGACGTCTACTCCGAGGTCTTCGACCCCTACGAGCCGCGCAAGGCCCCGGTCCCGGCCCGTATCTCCGACGACCTCACCGACGTCGCCACCGACCTCCGCCACGGCATGGTCCACTACAAGGCCGGCCGCACCACGGAGGCCCTGTGGTGGTGGCAGTTCTCCTACTTCTCCAACTGGGGCTCCACCGCCTCCGCGGCCCTGCGCGCCCTCCAGTCGGTCGTCGCCCACGTCCGCCTGAACCAGCCCCTGGAGGAGCTGGACGGCCTCGACACCGACCAGGACCTCGGCGACGACGCCCTGGAGTCGGAGGCCGGCAAGGTCATGGTGCAGGAGATCGCGGGCCCGCTGGGTCTGCGTCCGGTCACGTGACGCGGGCCGTTTCGGCGGGCTGGGGACGGGTGCTGTGCTGAAAAGCGTGAGCAGATGACAAGGAAGTGTCACTGAGGCGCTCAAATGAGTGTCGTGAGGACAGTGGGGGCGAAGTGTTCACGCTTCTGGGGCGGAGGGACCCCGACAGCACCGCCACTGGGTGATCATGCGGCATCCTGTCCGAGCGCCGCGCGCGTCCTCACCGGGCACGTCCACCGCGACACCGGCGTCCAGCAGCCGGCAACCGTCGCCACGTCCCCCGAAACGGGTCACAGGAGGCGCCTCACTCGCCTACGCTCGGTAGCCAGCGGGCAGTCGGAGGTGGGCGCCGTGCCGGTCCCGAACAACAACTCCCAGGCACCCGCGGCCTGGTGCTACAGCGGTAACCAGATCAAACGCTGGCGCTCCATGGCCAACGTCAGCCGCGAGGCCCTGGCCGCCGCCGCCAACTACGCCCCCGAGACCATCGCGTCCATGGAGCGCGGCGTACGGATGCCGTCGCCCAGGCTCCTCGACATCGCGGACGAACTGTGCGGCGCGCAGGGAATGCTGAGCGCGGCGAAGGAGTACGTGAGCAGAGAGCGGTACTCCGCGCGGCGGTGGACTTCATCGAGCGGGAGCGCGAGGCGGCGAGTCTGTGGACGTACGAAGTCGCTCTCGTTCCGGGGCTGCTGCAGACGCGGGCATACGCGCAGGCACTCATCGACGATGCGCTGATGGGCCCCATGGTTTTGGTGGAGGGGCAGGACCACGAGCGGTTCGCCTTCATGGAGGGCGCGTTCGCCAGCGAACTTTCGGCCGATCCGGGTGTTGTCAGCCGCGTGACCGAGCGGCTAAGCATGATCCGCACGCGGGCTCTCGATCCCGACGAGTCGGCCCGCCTCATCGAGCGGATGGTGAATGAGCCGTGAGCGACCAGTTGAAGTGGTTCAGGTCGAGCTACAGCGACAACGAGGGCGGCAACTGCGTCGAGGTCGCGCGCTGCGGCGCGATCCACGTCCGCGACTCCAAGTCCGGCCCGGAAGGCCCCGAGTTCCCGGTCTCGGCACCCGCCTGGTCGGCGTTCATCGCCGCAGTCCAGCCCGGAGCTTGAGCCCCGGGACCCGAGCTCTTCCCTTGGGTTTCTGGTGTGGTTGAAATACCCAACCGACCAAGCCTGCACGTGAGTTGCGACGACGTACCTCGTAAGAGTGACGTTCCGTGATCGGCTTGCGTCGGTGCGTAAAGCCGCCCTAGGTTCGCGGCAAACGACCGGCAAATGAGTCGGCCCCGGCGGTGCGCCAACACCAACCGGGACCTGACCGACGCATCGAAGATCAGAGGTTCGATGGTGGCTTGCGCCAACCTTAGTCCCGCCCTGCCCTCCCCGTCCCACCCCATGGCCAATCCGGGCTACGGAAAACGCCGCGCAGGTGACGAAGACCCGCACGCGGACCCGGACTTCGCACATCTGCTCCCGCGTGAGGCCGAGGTCGCCGTCTTCATCGACCACCTCGACGACGGCCGGGCGATGGGCCACAAGGTGCTCGCGGCGGAACACCCGCGCTACGGCCAGCAGGCGATGCGCACATCGCTGACCCGCCTCACCGAGGCCGGCCACCTGCGCCGGATCAGGGAACACCTCACCGTCGAGGACAACACCATGCGGTGGGTCACGCGGACGTACTGGTCGCGTACCCGCAGGTCGGAAGCCTGGTGGGAGGAGTTCGCCCGGCAGCGCAACGGCCGCGTCGTGCCCGGTGACCTCCGTCCCGGCCTGGCCCGCACCGACGAGCCCGAGCTGCCCGGACCGGAGGCCGACGCGCGCCCCGACTCGGGAGCCGCCACCTCGTACCTCACCCTCGCCAAAATCCGCGACGCGGAACCCCGCATGCGCCTGTCCGAAGCCGACTGCCGGTCCCTCGCGTCCCTGGCCGAGGAATGGCTGACACGCGGTGCGACACCCCGGGACATCACCCGTGCGGTGACGGACGGCCTTCCCGCGACCGTGAACAACCCGGGCGGTCTCGCCCGCAACCGACTGGAGAACAGGATGCCCCCCAAGAAGGCGAGGATCCGCCAGAAGGCCGCCCCGCGCCGGGCCCGCGTCACCCGCGCGGTGATCTGCTGCATGTCCTGCGACGCGGACGAGCTGACCACGACGATCAGGGGCGGCATGTGCCCGGACTGCCGCGCCGAGTACGAGGCGGCCGTGGCGGCCGGGGAGCTGGACGCCGGGTACGTGCCGGACACCTTCCTGGCCGACCCCGACGCCCACGCCGTGTACGAGTGGGTGGACGTCCCCCGCCGCGCGGCGGAGGTACGCGCGGCGGCCGGCCTGCCGTCGAGGGCGGAACGGGCGTCGACGTCACCCTCGACGCCGGGTCCTACGGGGAGCGGGCGGACTGAGGCCTTTCCCTTGTGAACGTGTGACACAGGGCACTTTCCGAGTGACCCGCGCCGCCCTGGGCATGAGCCAGCCTGAGCGAGTACCCGGGTCTCACCATGCGATACCGCAGGGGCGAAACCCGGACGCTCGGTAAAATGAGCCGACCGCAGTACATATACGTACGTGCGGAAAGAGACGGATTGAGCGAGGAGCGCACGTGGGCCTTGTCGTGCAGAAGTACGGAGGCTCCTCCGTAGCCGATGCCGAAGGCATCAAGCGCGTCGCCAAGCGGATCGTGGAAGCGAAGAAGAACGGCAACCAGGTGGTCGCCGTTGTTTCCGCGATGGGCGACACGACGGACGAGCTGATCGATCTCGCCGAGCAGGTTTCCCCGATTCCTGCCGGGCGCGAACTCGACATGCTGCTGACCGCCGGGGAGCGTATCTCCATGGCGCTGCTGGCCATGGCGATCAAAAACCTGGGCCACGAAGCCCAGTCGTTCACCGGCAGCCAGGCCGGAGTCATCACCGACTCGGTCCACAACAAGGCGCGGATCATCGACGTCACGCCGGGCCGCATCCGCACCTCGGTGGACGAGGGCAACGTCGCCATCGTGGCCGGCTTCCAGGGCGTCAGCCAGGACAGCAAGGACATCACCACGCTGGGCCGCGGCGGGTCCGACACCACGGCCGTCGCGCTCGCCGCCGCGCTCGACGCGGACGTCTGCGAGATCTACACCGACGTCGACGGCGTGTTCACCGCCGACCCGCGCGTGGTGCCGAAGGCGAAGAAGATCGACTGGATCTCCTTCGAGGACATGCTGGAGCTCGCTGCCTCCGGCTCCAAGGTCCTCCTCCACCGTTGCGTGGAGTACGCCCGCCGGTACAACATCCCGATCCACGTGCGGTCCAGCTTCAGCGGACTGCAGGGCACGTGGGTCAGCAGCGAGCCGATCAAGCAAGGGGAAAAGCACGTGGAGCAGGCCCTCATCTCCGGAGTCGCGCACGACACCTCCGAGGCCAAGGTCACGGTTGTCGGGGTGCCCGACAAGCCGGGCGAGGCGGCCGCGATCTTCCGCGCCATCGCCGACGCCCAGGTCAACATCGACATGGTCGTGCAGAACGTGTCCGCCGCCTCCACGGGGCTGACGGACATCTCGTTCACGCTCCCCAAGACCGAGGGCCGCAAGGCCATCGACGCGCTGGAGAAGAACCGGTCGGGCATCGGCTTCGCATCGCTGCGCTACGACGACCAGATCGGCAAGATCTCGCTGGTCGGCGCGGGGATGAAGAGCAACCCGGGCGTCACCGCCGACTTCTTCACCGCGCTCTCCGACGCCGGTGTGAACATCGAGCTGATCTCGACCTCCGAGATCCGCATCTCGGTGGTCACCCGCAAGGACGACGTGAACGAGGCCGTGCGCGCCGTGCACACCGCCTTCGGGCTCGACTCCGACCGTGACGAGGCAGTCGTCTACGGAGGCACCGGACGCTGATGTCCGGCACGGGAGGCACCGGCCGGGACGGCCGTGACGGGCGGCCCACGCTCGCCGTCGTGGGCGCGACCGGGGCCGTCGGCTCGGTCATGCTCCAGATCCTGTCCCAGCACGCGGACGTCTGGGGCGACATCCGCCTGATCGCCTCCCCGCGCTCGGCCGGCCGCAAGCTGGCCGTGCGCGGGGAGGAGGTCGAGGTGGTGGCGCTGTGCGAGGAGGTCTTCGACGGGGTCGACGTCGCCATGTTCGACGTACCCGACGAGGTCGCCGCGCAGTGGGCGCCGGTCGCCGCCGCCAAGGGCGTGGTGGTGGTCGACAACTCCGGCGCGTTCCGGATGGACCCGGACGTGCCGCTGGTCGTGCCCGAGGTCAATCCGCACGCGGTGCGGATGCGGCCCCGCGGGATCGTCGCCAACCCGAACTGCACGACCCTGTCCATGATCGTGGCGATGGGCGCGCTGCACGCCGAGTTCGGCCTGCGCGAGCTGGTCGTCTCCTCGTACCAGGCCGTCAGCGGTGCCGGCCGGGACGGCGTGGAGACGCTGCGCCGGCAGCTGTCGCTGGTGGCCGGGACGGAGCTGGGGACCCATCCCGGCGACGTACGGCGGGCCGTCGGCGACGACACCGGGCCGTTCCCTGAGCCGGTCGCGCTGAACGTCGTACCGTGGGCCGGTTCGCTGCGGGACGACGGCTGGTCGTCGGAGGAGATGAAGGTGCGGGACGAGTCCCGCAAGATCCTCGGGCTGGCGCGGCTGCCGGTCGCGGTGACGTGCGTACGGGTCCCCGTGGTCACCACCCACTCGCTGACCGTGCACGCCCGCTTCGAGAGCGAGGTCACCGTCGAGGCGGCCCGGGAGATCCTGGCCACCGCGCCGGGCGTCGTCCTCTTCGACAACCCGGCCGCGGGGGAGTTCCCGACTCCCGCCGACGCGGTCGGCACCGACCCCACCTGGGTCGGCCGGGTGCGGCGGGCTCTGGACGACCCGACCGCGCTCGAACTCTTCGTGTGCGGCGACAATCTGCGCAAGGGCGCCGCGCTGAACACCGCCCAGATCGCGGAGCTGGTGGCGGCCGAGTTCGGCTGAGCCGGTCCGGACCACTTGTACCGGGCACCTGCGGCGTCAGAGGATTTCCTCCCCGCCCTCCGCAACCACGCGGAGGGCGGGGAGCGTCTTTGCGGTCACCCCATTCAGGGCGCGGGACGCGTGGGTCGGCGTGGGGACGCCGACGACGGGCGTGGGGACGTCCGTTCACATGGGACACAGGGGAAGAGCGGACGATGAGGGCCTATGACGCACCGTCAGCCGGGTGGCTGCCCGAAGGACACCGGAACGTGACGCCCGGCACGTACAACCCTCACGGGGGTGAGCGTGTCCAACCGGCGTGGCAGAGGTACTCGAATTCACCGCAGGGACGCGGGGCGCGGCTCTGCGCCCGCCCGTCCGGTCCGTCCGTCCCCGAGTGGCCGGTCCGGCCGGTGGCATGCCGGTGATCGCGCCCATGCCCGCAGCGCGGCCGGCCCGCATATCGAACCAGCGCGACGGCGCCGAGGACGTGGCGGCGGGGACCACCGTCGACCACCTCACCGAGACCTACCGGGCGCACTACCGCTCGCTGCTCGGCCTCGCCGCCCTCCTCCTCGACGACACGGCCTCCTGCGAGGACGTGGTCCAGGAGGCCTTCATCCGCGTCCACTCGGCGCGCAAACGCGTCCGTGACCCGGAGAAGACCCTGGCGTACCTGCGTCAGACCGTCGTCAACCTCTCGCGCTCGGCGCTGCGCCGCCGCATCCTCGGCCTCAAGCTCCTGTCCAAGCCCATGCCGGACATGGCGAGCGCGGAGGAGGGCGCCTACGACCAGCTGGAGCGCGACTCCCTGATCAAGGCGATGAAAGGGCTCCAGCGCCGCCAGCGCGAGGTCCTCGTGCTGCGCTACTTCGCCGACATGACGGAGGCCCAGGTCGCCGAGACGCTCGGCATATCCCGGGGCTCGGTCAAGGCGTACGGGTCGCGCGGGATCGCGGCGCTCAGGGTGGCCATGGAGGCGCCGGCATGAGCGACGGCAACGACGCCCGACCGGACGCCCACCTCGGGCATGATGCCCGCGCCGGTCACGACGCCCACCTCGGGCACGACGCGCACGTCGGTCACGACGCCGGCGCCGGGCATGATGCCCGCGAGGGGCACGACGCCCGCGCCGGTCACGACGCGCACCTCGGGCACGACGCCCGCGCCGGGCACGACGCGCCCGACGGCCACGGCCACCGGGAGGGCCGGGCACCGGACGGTCCAGCCGGGCCGGACGGGCGGGAACAGCACACGCACACGCACCCTGGGAACGGAACTGTGAACCACGGCCCCGCCGAGCAGGGCCCCGACGCCTCGGGGCCCGACGGGCTGGACACCGACGAGCCCGCCCTGCGGGCGATGATGCACCACGCGGTCCGGGAGATGGAGCCGAGCGACGGCACCCTGGAGCACCTGCGGCGCGCGGTGCCGGCCAGGCGGGCCCGCAAGCGCCAGGCCGTCGTCGGTGTGGCGGCCGCCGTCCTGTTCCTCGGCACGGCGGTCCCGGCCCTCGTGCACGTCTCCAACCGCACCGGCACGGGTGCCGACCCGTCCGTCGCGGGCAACGCCTCGCAGGCCCAGGGCGGCGTCTCCCAGGGCAAGGACCCCGCCGGCGGCCAGAGCGGCATCGCCGGTTCCGCGGGCACCCCCGAGGGCAAGGACAAGACCGGCCCCAGGGAGACACCCGGCGGCGAGGAGAGCGGCGCCGCGGCGGGCTCGTCCCCCGGCACCGCCCCCACCGCCAGCAGCCCCGCCGACATCCCCGCCTGCGCCCCGGGGGCGCTCGGCCCGGCCGTCGCGAGCAGCGCCGCCCCCGACTCGACGGGCGTGGTCTACGGCTCCTTCCGCGTCACCAACGTCTCCTCGGACGGTTGCACCGTCACGGGCCCGGGCAACGTGGTCACCGCCTCGCCGGGCGCGGCGGACGCCGCCAGGATCGGCACCGCACGGCACGCCGCCGGGGACGCCGCGGCCGGACTGCCCGACCCGTCGCTGGAGGCCGCCTCGCTGACCCTGGCACCGGGCGCCGCGTACGAGGTGCGGTTCGCCTGGGTGCCCTCCGAGACTTGCCCCGCCCCCGGCGACACCACGGGGGGCGGCACCGGCGGGCCCACGGCCGAGCCCTCGCCCTCCGGGGAAACGACCACCGCGGGCGGCACCTCCCCGGGCGGTGGCGGCGAGGCCGGACCCACGACCCAGCTGGTCACCGAGGAGGGCCCGGCCGAGGAGAGCGTGTCGGTGACGTACACCCCCGAGGGCGGCTCCGGCTCGGCGACGGCCACGGTGGCCAACGCGTGCGTGGGGACCGTGTACTGGACGGGTCTGCTGGCGGACACGGGAGCGTAGCCCCCGGGAGGGCGGGGCACCCGGCGCCGCCGTCGCTGCCCCGCCGGGTCAGGAGGCGAGGTCCGCCTTGGCCCCTTCCGCCTCGGCCCCTTCCGCCTCGGCCCCTTCCGCCTCGGCCCCTTCGGCCGTGGCCCCGGCCTCCGCGACCAGACCCAGCTCCGCGTCCCGGGCGAGTTCGACCTCGCGGCGCAGCAGCCGGAACCACATGAAGATCACGAAGCCGACGAAGGCGAACCACTCGGCGGTGTAGCCGAGGTTCTGGAAGGCCTTCAGGTCCAGGCCCGTGTTCTGCGGCGCGCTCACGGGCACCGCCCGCATCCCGGAGTCGCCCTTGTTCAGGGTGACCCACGCGTCGTACACGTCGTACGGCACGAGGTTCAGCAGCGTCGCCGCGCTGATCGCGCCGGTCTGTCCGTCGGGCCATCCGGAGCGGCTGCTGACGCCGTCGCCGCCGGGGGACTCGGCGGCCTGGAGGGCGCCGGTGACGGTGACCTCGCCGGTGGGCGGGGCGGGGGCCTTCGCCGGGTCGGGCGCACCGGGCAGCCAGCCGCGCACGACCGGCAGCGCCTCACCACTGTCGGTGCGCAGCAGGGTGAGGACGTAGAAGCCCTCCCGGTCGTCCAGCTTGCGTTCCGGGACGAGCAGCTGGTCGTCGTACCGGCCGGTCACGGTGGTCTGCCTGCCGACCGTGGCCTTGTCCACGGGCAGCAGCTCGGCCAGCGGGCGCGCCGCCTCCCGGTCGGCCGACGCCTGCTGGGCGGAGGCGGTCTCGTGGTCCTGCACCCGGTCCTCGAACCGGCCCAGCTGCCAGGAACCCATGAAGACGCAGAAGGGGATGGCCAGGACGACGAAGACGTTGATCCCCCACCATCGGGGCGTCAGCAGAAACCGGTACACGCCCTCCACGGTACGGTGCGCGCCCGGCCGCCCCGCCGCGGGGCTGTGGAAAACCAGCGGGCGGACGGTCGGCGGACGGGTGGGCGGGACGAGGTTGTCCACAGGCTGGGGACCTGTTCTGCGCGTTGCCGCCCGGTCGGGGCAGTATGGGGCCATGACTGAGAGCAACGGGTCCGTTCCGTCGGACATGGGCGTTCACGAGCGGCAGACGCAGGGCGAGCGGATGCCCGACTGGGAGAAGCGGTTCCGGGCGCCGAGGGTGTCGCTGCCCGACTGGGCCGAGGACGCCCCCGACCGCTCCCTTTTCGTGTCGAACGCGACGGGGACGTACGAGCTGTACGCCTGGGACCGGTCGACCGGAGCGCAGCGCCAGGTCACGGACCGGCCCAACGGCACGACGGACGGAGTGCTCGCACCCGACGGCGACTGGATCTGGTGGTTCGACGACAAGGACGGCGACGAGTTCGGCGTCTGGCGCCGCCAGCCCTTCGCGGGCGGCGAGGACGAGCCGGCGGTGCCGGGCCTCGACCCCTCCTACCCGGCAGGCCTGGCCCTGGGCAGGGACGGGCGTACGGCGGTGATCGGCCGCTCCACCGACGAGGACGGTACGACGATCCACCTCTCGCACGCGGGCGGACCCCCGGCGGAGATCTACCGGCACCGCGAGTCCGCGGGCGTCGGCGACCTCTCCCGCGACGGCACGCTGATCGCCATCGAGCACACCGAGCACGGCGATGCCATGCACTCGGCGCTGCGCGTGGTGCGCCCCGACGGTTCGACCGTCGCCGAGCTGGACGACACCCGGGGCGGCGAGGAGGAGCTCGGCCTGGAGGTCCTGGGCTTCGCGCCGGTCGACGGCGACACCCGCCTCCTCATCGGCCACCAGCGCCGGGGACGCTGGGAGCCGCTGGTGTGGGACGTGGCGACGGGGGAGCAGACCGACCTCGCCCTGGAGCTGCCGGGCGACGTCAGCGCCGAGTGGTACCCGGACGGCAGCGGCCTGCTGATCGTGCACGGCTTCGAGGCCCGCAGCGAACTGTTCCGCTACGACTTCGCCGAGCGCGGGCTGACGGAGATCGAGACGCCCCCGGGCACCGTCTCCGGGGCGACGGCCCGCCCCGACGGCACCGTGGAGTACCTGTGGTCCTCGGCCGCCGAGCCGTCGGCCGTCCGCTCCACCACCGGCCGCGTCGTCCTGGACCCGCCCGGCATGAGGTCACCCCGCTCGGTGCCGGTGGAGGACGTCTGGGTGGACGGTCCGGGAGGCCGCGTCCACGCCCTGGTCCAGAAGCCGGCCGGTGCGGCCGGTCCGCTCCCGACGGTCTTCGACATCCACGGCGGCCCGACCTGGCACGACAGCGACTCCTTCGCCGCGGGCCCGGCCGCCTGGGTCGACCACGGGTACGCGGTGGTCCGCGTCAACTACCGGGGCTCCACCGGATACGGCCGCGCGTGGACCGACGCCCTCAAGCACCGGGTGGGCCTCATCGAGCTGGAGGACATCGCGGCGGTACGGGAATGGGCGGTCACATCGGGCCTCGCCGACCCCGAGCGCCTGATCCTCACCGGCGGCTCCTGGGGCGGCTACCTGACCCTTCTCGGCATCGGCCTCCAGCCCGAGGCGTGGACGCTGGGCATCGCCGCCGTGCCGGTCGCCGACTACGTCACCGCGTACCACGACGAGATGGAGGGACTGAAGGCCCTGGACCGCACCCTGCTCGGCGGCACCCCCGAGGAGGTCCCCGAGCGTTTCGAGGCGTCCTCCCCGCTGACCTACGTCGACCAGGTCAAGGCCCCGGTGTACATCTCGGCCGGGGTCAACGACCCGCGCTGCCCGATCCGCCAGGTCGAGAACTACGTCAAGCGCCTCGATGCCAGGGGCGCCGTCCACGAGGTCTACCGCTACGACGCGGGCCACGGTTCCCTGGTCGTCGACGAACGCATCAAGCAGGTGCGCCTGGAACTGGACTTCGCGAAGAGGCACCTGCCGAAGGGCTAGCCGTTCTGTCCGGGGAGGTTGTGGACGGGGCAGGACAGGCGGCCAGGGGGCGGCCAGGGGGCGGGCCTTCCGCGGGCCGGTCCCCCGGCGGCGTCGCAGGGCCGCCGTCCCTATCCGTCCGTCCGCTGCCTCGTCCGCCGTCCGAGCAACTCCGCCAGCCCCCGCCGCGTCGCCGCCAGCACCACCCGGTCCTCGCCCCGCAGGACATACGTGTCGGGCAGCTCCCACACCAGCTGGGACTCCCGCGCTCCCTCGGCACTGGCACTGGCACTGGCACTGGCACCGGCACCGGCACCCCCCGCCCGCCCGTCGGAGACCTCCAGCGCCAGCACCCGCCACGCCCCCGCCCGGAACGCCTCCCCGACCGTCCTCCCCTCCAGCTGCGGATGCCCCGCCACCGCCACCGCCGCGAACAGCAGCACCCGACGTTCGACGGGGATCGCCCCCAGGATCTGGCGGCCCATCATCGCCCCGGCGAAGGACGGCGCGGCCAGGTGCGTCACACTCCGGCTCCGGGTGAGGGCGTCGGGGTGGGCGGCGCGCAGGGTGCGGTACACGGCGGTCGCGAAGTCGTCGTCGTACAGGCGCAGCACCACCCGCAGCCGTGACCGTACGGACCGGCCGTACAGCACCGCCTCCAGGTTGGTCGTGTCCACGCTGGTCAGGGCGAGCAGCGAGTGCGCACGGTGGATCTTGGCGGCCTCCAGGACGCCCTCCTGGGTGACGTCCCCGAGCACCACCGGCACCCGCAGCCGCCGCGCGGTCGCCATGCCGCGCGCCTCGGGGTCGGCCTCGACGCACACCACGGGGATGTCCATCTCCCGCAGCCGGGTCAGTACCCGCGTGCCGATCTTGCCGAGACCCAGCAGGACGACGTGCCCGCCGAGCCCGCGCGGCGGCTTCCGCAGTGCCGACGCGCTGCGGAACGTCCCGAGGGCCTCCAGTACGGCCGCCAGCAGCACCGGCAGCAGCAGCAGTCCGACGAAGCCGGAGAGGAGCTGGAGGATCTGACGGCCGGTGTCCTTGTTGTGGGCGGGGTCGTTGATGGAGAACAGGTCGAGCAGCGTCACGTACGTGGCGTGCAGCAGATGTTCGCCGGTGACCACCATCAGCGCCACGGCGGGCGCCACCACGCACGCCGCCAGACCGGCCAGCGACCACCGCAGCCGCCGCGAGAACAGCTCGCCGAAGGGCACACCGCCCCGCCCGTCGGGCAGCGGCGGCCCGGAGTACGACACCTGCTCCAGGGCCACGGTCCCGCGCCCGGTGGCCGCCTGCACCGCCGCCGCGTCGGGCAGCAGCTGCGGCCCGTGCTCGCCGCTGTTCTCCGAACCGTCCGCCCCGGCCGGGTCGTTGCTCGTCGCGGACAGCAGTGCGAGGGTGCACAGTCCCGGGTCGGCCACCTCGCCCGGCCGGGGCGGTTCGCGTTCGACCGCGCGCAGCAGCAGACCGTCCGTCTCGACGATCTTGCTGGTGCCCACGAGCGCCGTGGCGGCCAGCGCGGGGGCGGCGGTGTCGGCGTCGGACAGTACGGTCGTCGATGCCTCGGCGCCGTCGGCTCGGGAGCCCGGCCCGTCGCCGGTCGCCAACGCGGCGCTCTGATCGAGGAGGTCCTCGATGTGCCGGCCGAGCCGCCGGTTGTACAGGCGCAGGACCAGCCGCAGCCGGGGGTTGAGGCGGCGTGCGGTCAGGGCGGCGCGGATGTTGGTCTCGTCGTCGTCGTACACGAGGGCCAGCGCGGTGGCCCGCTCGACGCCCGCGTCCGCGAGCGCCTCCTCGGTCGGCTCGGTGGCGACCAGTTCACGGTCGGCGCCGACCGGTTGACCGTTGCCCGCCCGGTTGACGGCCGCGTTGACCATGTCCAGCAGTGCCGCCGAGGCCGCGCGGGCCCGGCCGGTCACCGGCTGACGCAGGCGGCTCCCGGAGGGCGGGACGACGAGGGTGACCTGTTCGCGGTAGACGCCGCGCAGTTCGGCGGCCAGCCGGTGCGCCAGCCCGTCGTCGCCGCACACCACCATGTGCGCGTACGCGTCACCCTGCGGAACCTGGTGCGGGACGCTCCCCGTATGAGTTCCCATTTGGGAGAGGACAGTACCGGCGCCGGGCGCGGTTCCCGAAGCGTCCGGAGAGACCGGAGGCGGCATTAAAGGCGCGTAAAGATTGCCGGACCCCGGCAATGACGTGCTGTCGCGTCGCATGTGACGATTCGTTGCACCGAAGCTCAGCGACGGGTGAGAGGGGGGGACGGCACGCATGACCTGGTTTCTCGGGCTGGGTATCACGGGGGTCGTGCTGCTCGCCCTGTCGCTGGTCTTCGACGGATTGCTGGAAGGCGCGTTCGGGGGAGCGCTGGACGGCGTCCTGGAGGGGTGGCTGTCGCTGCCGGTCGTCGCCGGGTTCGTGGCGATGACCGGCTTCGGTGGCGCCATCGCCCTCGGCACCGGCTGGGCCGGCCCCGCGGGTGCCGCCGGGGCCGGCGTGGTCGCCGGAGTGGGCGCGGGCTGGCTGACGTACCGCTTCAGCCGCGCGCTGATGCGCGATCAGACCTCCGTCACGCCCAGTACGGACGACCTCGTCGGCACGTCCGGCAAGGTCGTGACCGCCATCCCGGCGGAGGGCTACGGCGAGGTCCTGCTCCGGCTCGCCGGTCAGCCGCTGAAGTGCGCGGCGCGCAGCGCGGAGCCGGTGGCGCGGGGTGCCGAGGTGTGGGTCGAGGCGGTGCCGACGGGAACATCGGTCGTGGTGCGCCCGGTGGACCACTGAGCTCTCGCACCGTCCTGTCGCACCGGCCTTCCGCACCGGCCTCGTGCACCGAACTTTCGCACCGACACCGATGTTTCTCTTCTGGCCTGTTGTTTCTGTTCTCTCTGGTTGATTCGGGGGCGTTGTCATGAGTCCTGTCGTCATCGCGGTGCTGGGAGTCGTCGTACTCCTGGTGCTGCTCGCCCTGGTGGTGGTCAGCCGCTACAAGGTGGCCGGTCCGAGCGAGGCGTTCATCGTCACCGGACGGCGCGGCAAGAAGTCCACCGATCCGGAGACGGGCCGTGTGTTCACCGACAACAGCGGCCAGAAGGTCGTGGTCGGCGGCGGCGTGTTCGTCGTGCCGTTCGTGCAGCAGCGGTTCATCCTCGACCTCTCCTCGCGGCACATCCCGGTCGCCGTGCGCGGCGCGGTGACGCTGCGTGGGGTGAAGGCCCACCTGGAGGGCGTCGCGATCGTCAAGGTCGGGGGCACGGAGGACGCGATCCGCGCCGCCGCCCAGCGGTTCCTGATGCAGCAGGACGGCATCGTCGGCTTCACCCAGGAGGTGCTGTCCGGCGCGTTGCGCGCGATCGTCGGCCGGATGTCCGTGGAGGACGTCATCCGGGACCGGGCCGCGTTCGCCGGTCAGGTCGCCGAGGAGGCGGAGGCGAGCCTGTCCGGGCAGGGTCTGGTCCTCGACGCCTTCCAGATCCAGGACATCACCACCGAGGGCTCCTACCTGGAGGACCTCGGTCGTCCCGAGGCGGCCCGCGCGAAGCAGGAGGCCGACATCGCGGAGGCGGTGGCCCGGCGGGCGGCCGAGCAGGCCCGGCTGAAGGCCGAGGAGGAGATCGCGGTCGCGCAGCGGACCCTCTACCTGAAGCAGGCCGAGATCAGGGCCGAGACCGACCAGGCGGAAGCCCGTGCCAACGCCTCGGGCCCCCTCGCGGAGGCGGCCCGGCAGCAGGACATCCTCGCCGAGCAGGAGAAGGTCGCCGAGCGGCAGGCCGCACTGAAGGACCGGCAGCTCGACACCGAGGTGCGCAAGCCCGCCGACGCCCAGCGGTACGCCGCCGAGCAGGAGGCGGAGGCCCGCCGGGTCGCGCGGGTGAAGCAGGCCGAGGCCGAACGGGCCGCCGAGATCGCCGCCGCCCAGGCCGAGGCCGAGCGGTCCCGGCTCACCGGTGAGGGCGAGAAGCAGCGGCGCAGCGCGCTGGCCGAGGCCCAGGCCGTCGAGGGCCTCAAGCAGGGCGAGGCCGAGCGCTCCCGGCGTGCTGCGATCGCCGAGGCCGTACGGCTGGAGGGCGAGGCGGAGGCCGCCGCGATCGGCGCGAAGGGCGCGGCCGAGGCCGAGGCGATGTGGAAGAAGGCCGACGCCTTCGACCGGTACGGCGACGCCGCCGTGCTGCAGATGCTGGTCGAGGTGCTGCCGCAGGTGGTGGCCAAGGCCTCCGAGCCGCTCTCGGCCGTGGACAAGATGACGGTCATCTCGACCGACGGCGCGAGCCGGCTGTCCCGTACGGTCGCCGACAACGTGGCGCAGGGCATGGAACTGCTCAACTCGACCACGGGCGTGGACCTGGCGTCCCTGCTGAAGGGCATCACGGCCAAGGGCGACGCCACCGAGGCGGCCCGTCCGGACCAGCGGGACCAGCAGGACCAGCAGGACCAGCAGGACCGGCAGGACCGGCAGAACCAGCAGGACCAGCGCAACGGCAAGGTGGAGATCACGGGCTGACCCGGTGATCGACCGGCCCGGCGGCCCGCTCAGGCCTATATCTCCTGGGCGGGCCATCCCAGCAGCCGGGCCCCGATGACCGCGGTCTGCAGCGTGTAGCGGTGCACCGGCTCCGAGGCGTTGGCCCCGGTCAGCTGGTGGATGCGGTCCAGCCGGTAGGTAAGCGCCCGCACACTGAGCGCCAGTCGCCGGGCGGCCTCGGCCGCGGTGCAACCGGCGTCGAAGTACACCTCCAGCGTCCGCAGCAGCGGCTCGGCACCGCCCCGGGCCTCGCGCAGCGGACCCAGCACGCTCAGCACCAGGTCGGCCATCGCCTGCCGGTCCCGGGCGAGGACCGGGTAGACCAGCATGTCGGCGGCGCGCACCACGGGCTCGTCCAGGCCCAGCCGGGTGGCGAGTTCGAGGGTGCCGAGCGCCTCCTCGTAGCTGTGGACCACGCCTCCCGCGCCACTCCGGGGGCGCCCGATGGCCACCCTGTTGCCGTGCGTGGCGGCGTAGGCCTGCTTGGCGAAGAAGGAGAGGACGTCGTCCTGGTCGCCGGGCGCGATACAGATCAACTGCCCGTTCTTGGTGGTGATCAGGACGCGCCGGTCACCGAAGCGGGAGATGAGCGCGGTCTCCACGATCCGGGTGACCGGCGCGGCGTCGTCGTACGCCTCGGGTCCCTCTGCCACCGCGACGGCGTGGACGCGGGAGAGGACGAGTCCGAAGCGCTCGGCCCGTTCGGCGAGCCGGCCCAGGTCGCTGCGCCCGTAGAGCAGGTCGTCGATGAACTCCCGCCGCGCGGCCTCCTCCTGGCGTACGGCGAGCCGCTGCGCGCGTTCGTACCCCTCGGCGAAGGCGTCGACGGCCTGGGTGACGGCGGCGAGCACGGTGTCCGTGACGTCCGGGCCGGAGGCCGCCGAACCGCCGGGCCAGGACGCGCGCGTGGCGTCCAGGTGCAGCCGTACGAGACTGCGCAGACTGTGCCCCGCCTCCGCGGCCTGCTCACCGAAGAGCCGTCGCTCCTCCAACTCGGCGCGGGTCAGCCGACGCCCCGTGCCGGCGACCCCCGCCAGGATCTCGGCGTACCCGGTCAGATACGTCTCCCGCTGGTCCGTCCGCTGGTCCGTCACCCCGCGCCTCCCCTGCCGTTCACGCCCGGTGCGCGGTGTCCGGCAACGTGAGGGTAGTCAACGCTGCCGGAAACCGGCAACGCGGAAAGGCGGGGCAGTCGCTATCCTCCGCGCCGCGACGTACCCGGCGGTCGCGCCAGACGCCAGCGGCCGGCGCGACCGCCGGGACCCGGCTACTCCGGCCCGGCCCGGAGTCCCCCGCTCGCCGACCCACACCTCGTAACCGACGCGGATCACGTCGTCTCCGACGCGGATCACGCCGGGCCGCAGCGCGGACGACCTCGTCCCGAACGCGGCGCCGCACCGCGCTGCCCGGCGGCAGCCCGCGAGGGTGTGCGGCGGTTGCGGACCCGCCCGGGTACCGGAACGCTGCTCGGCCGTGGTCACGGCACGACGGACCGCGAGCTTCGCGCAGCCCGGCTCGCCCGTGCCGAGGACGAGGTGAGGGGCGCGGTCCTCCGTGTGCGGTGCGGGCCGGCCGCACCCGTGCCCGCGGTGAGCCGCCGCCGAGCCGGGCTCACGGCCGCTGGTACGGCTGCTGCCCCGACGGCCCGTACGCCTGGCCGCCGGGCCCTGCGACGCCGCCCCGGCCGCCGGCCTCCTGGGCCTGGAGCTGCTCCGCCTGTTCCCTGGTCACCTGCTGCTCGGCGCCGCAGAAGGTGCACTGCGTCGCGTACTTCGTGGAGAACGGGAAGAGCGGCACGAAGAACAGCGTGAACTTCGTGACGCGTTTCCTGAGCGTGTGCGCGGAGGGATTGCCGCACCGGCCGCACACCAGCGTGAGTATCGCGAGCTGGTAGAGGTATCCCTTGGTGCCGAAGATGATCACGAGCTGGGTCCTTCCCGGTCGGCCCCCTGCGAACGCGCAGGACACGCAGATCCTCTCCCAGACTGCGCCCCGAAGGGCACCGGAAGCCACCTGGAGCCGACCGCGCCCGGCACCTCAGCCCTCCACGCCCTCCCAGCGCAGCAGGTCTCCCGGCTGGCACTCGAGTACGTCGCAGAGCGCGGCGAGCGTCGTGAAGCGCACCGCCTTGGCGCGGCCGTTCTTGAGCACCGCCAGGTTGGCGGGGGTGATCCCGACCCGCTCCGCCAGTTCGCCCACGGACATCTTGCGCTTCGCCAGCATCACGTCGATGTCGACGACGATCGGCATCAGATCACCTCTGCCAGCTCGGCCCGCATCCGGGCAGCCTCGATGTCGCGCGCGACGGCCTGGGCGAGCAGCATCCGCAGGACCAGAACGATCAGCGCGACCCCCAGGACGGCCACGACGACCCCGCACAGCAGCAGGACGATGCCCGGCGCGACGGCCTCGCCCGGGGCCAGGACGACCGCGAGCGCGAACACCAGGAGCGCGGCCGCGACGAACGCGCCGATCACGACATGCACGTACCGGAAGGCGGCGAGGGAGAACACGGTCCCGCGCCGCACCATCGTCACCAGCCGCCAGACGCAGACCAGCACCGTCTGGACCGTCACGACGCCCAGCACGACGATGACCAGCACCGGTGTGCGCACCGACGCGAGGGCCGCGTCGGCCCCCTCGAAGTCCATGGCCAGCAGCGGCACCATCACCGCCTGGACGAACACCGAACCCGCGAGCAGCACCGCGAGTACGGCACGCAGGGCAAGCACCATCAGGTTCCCCATCGCCCCTCCTTCACTTTCTTCGGTTCTTCGCATTTTCAGGTCTTCGGGTCTTCGGGTCTTCAGGCCACCCATCGTCTCGCGATGGGAATCTATCGAAAAGCGATAGGTCAGGCAAGTGGTGGACGGCCGGAGTTCCGCGGCGTCCCCCACCTGACCCGACGACGCAGCCGGCCCCTACGCCTCGAGCGCACATGACGGACGACCTCCGAGGCGGTACACCGGCCCCGTGGAGTACGCGGCACCCGGCCGCACCTTCGAGATGCCGGCGGGTGAGGAAGCCCCAAGGCTCCGCACCCCTCGCGTCAGGACTCGTCAGATGACACGTCGCCTCGACCGCGAGAACCTGGAGCGGTCACACGCTCACCAGCTGATCCCGGCCGCCACCGGCAGGTGGTCGCTGCCCGTGGCGGGCAGCACCCACGCTCCGGCCGGCTTCACGCCGCGCACCAGGATGTGGTCGATCCGCGCCACCGGGAACTCGGCCGGCCAGCTGAAGCCGAAACCGTCCCCGGCCGCGTCCTGGACCGAGTGGAGCCGCGAGGTGATGCCGGCGAACGCGCGGTCGTCCATGGTGCCGTTCAGGTCGCCGAGCAGCACCACCCGCTCACTCCGGTCGGCTGCGACGGCCGCGCCGAGCGCCTCGGCGTTCCGGTCCCGCGAGCCCGTCCAGAAACCCGACCTGGGATTCAGCCGTACGGAACCCAGGTGGGCCACGTACACCACCAGCGGACCCTGGTCCGTGGCCACCGTGGTGCGCAGCGCCCGGTTGTCCGCCATCCTGACGCCGGCCGGCTTGGTGTCCGCCAGCGGCCCGTAGTCCGTCGCGATGTCGACCGGCCGCGTGTCCGACAGCGGCAACCTGCTCCACAGCCCGACCGTGCCCTGCACCGTGTGGTAGGGGTACGCCTTCGCCAGCTCCCTCTCGTACGTGCCCCGGGCCTGCGCGGTGATCTCCTCCAGGGCGAGCACGTCCGCCCCGGAGGCGGCCAGGCCGCGGGCGGTACCGGCCGGGTCGGGATTCTCGGCGCCCACGTTGTGGGTGGCCACGGTGAGGTCGCCGCCCGGGTGGGACTTGTCCCCGAGCAGTGGGCCGAAGAGGCTCAGCCACACCGTGACCGGCAGCAGCAGCGCGGTCACCGCGGACGCGGAGCGGCGCCGCAGCGCCCCGGCCGCGAGCACCGGGACCAACAGGCCGAACCACGGCAGGAAGGTCTCCGCCAGGCTGCCGAGGGCTCCGATCCGGTTCGGAATCCGCGCGTGCAGCAGCATGACCAGGCCCAGCAGCAACGCCGACGCCGTGAGCACCGGGCCGCGCTTCCAGGGCCCCGGCCGGGTGGCGGCGCGCAGGGCCCGGCGGACGCGCGGCGCCTTCGTCCGTCCTCGTTCCGCTGTGATGGTCACTGCCGCGTCCTCCGGTCCTGGGTGAGGTCGGCGTACATCCGCGGACAGCCGCGGTCGCTCGCGCCGGAACGCAGTCGGTGGTGCCGGGGCTCGTCCTCGTGAGTCCGGCACAGCCCGCACGCGTCCCCGCGCCGGGCCGGCGACGCCGTCGCGGCAGAAGGCCCGAGCGGTGGTGCGGCCGAGCGGGAGTGCGACGCCGCCGCGGGGGCCGTGGGGGAGGCGGTCGAGAAGGATGCCGTGGAGGCTGCGGGGGCTGTGGGGGAGGTGGTCGAGAAGGATGCCGTGGAGGACGCGGAGGCCGTGAGGGAGGATGCCGTCGACCGGAGGCCGACGACCACGGCAGTCACTGCGACGACGACCGGCGGGCCGGCGACGAGACGCCGACGCACCGGACGGCTCCGTGTTCGTGCTGATCGTGGGATGTGACGCATACGGCCAGTGAAGGCGGCCCGGTGTTGCCGGCGCGTATGCGGTTTTCGATACGCCGACGATATGCGCCCACTCGTAACCTCGGCAGCATGCGTGTGCTGATCGTCGAGGACGAGCCCTATCTGGCGGAAGCCATCCGCGACGGCCTGCGCCTGGCCGCGATCGCGGCCGACATCGCGGGCGACGGCGACACCGCGTTGGAGCTGCTGGGCACCAACGCCTACGACATCGCCGTACTCGACCGCGACATCCCGGGACCGTCCGGTGACGAGATCGCCGAACGCATCGTCGCCTCCGGCAGCGGCATGCCGATCCTCATGCTCACCGCGGCCGATCGTCTCGACGACAAGGCATCCGGCTTCGGACTGGGCGCCGACGACTACCTCACCAAGCCGTTCGAACTGCGGGAGCTCGCGCTCAGACTCAGGGCACTCGACCGCAGGCGCGTCCCCAGCAGGCCACCCGTGCGCAAGATCGCGGGTCTGCGCGTCGACCCGTTCCGCAGAGAGGTCTACCGGGACGGCCGCTACGTCGCGCTGACCAGGAAGCAGTTCGCCGTGCTCGAAGTCCTGGTCGCCGCCGAGGGCGGTGTCGTCAGCGCCGAGGAACTCCTGGAACGCGCGTGGGACGAGAACGCCGACCCGTTCACCAACGCCGTCCGCATCACCGTCTCGGCCCTGCGCAAGCGTCTCGGTGAACCCTGGATCATCGCCACCGTTCCGGGCGTCGGCTACCGCATCGCCCCACAGCCGGACGCGGGGGCCGGGGCCGGGGCCGGGGGAGGCGACCGTGGATAGGCCGCCCGGGTGGAGCGTTCGCCTCAAACTCACCCTCAGCTACGCGGGCTTCCTCATGCTCGCCGGCCTGCTGATCCTCGCGTCGGTGTGGGTGTTCCTGACGCGCGTGCCCCACGTCGGGCTGATCTTCCAGCCCGACTACCAATACTCCGTCGTCCGCGACTTCGCGCCGATCGCGGCCGTCGTGCTGGCCTTCCTGCTGGTGTTCGGCCTGCTCGGAGGATGGCTCCTCGCCGGCCGCATGCTGGCCCCCCTGACCCGCATCACGGCCGCCACCCGCACGGCCGCCACCGGGTCCCTCTCCCACCGGATCCGGCTGCCGGGCCCCAACGACGAGTACCGCGAACTCGCCGACGCCTTCGACACGATGCTCGCCCGGCTCGAAGCACACGTCGCCGAACAGCAGAGATTCGCCACCAACGCCTCTCACGAGCTGCGCACCCCGCTGGCCGTCTCGAAGGCGCTGCTGGACGTGGCCCGCACCGACCCGAACCAGGACACCGGCGAGATCATCGACCGCCTGCACGCCGTCAACACCCGGGCGATCGACCTCACCGAGGCCCTGCTCCTGCTCAGCCGCGCCGGCCAACGGTCCTTCGCCCCGGAACACGTCGACCTGTCCCTCCTCGCGGAAGAAGCCACCGAAACCCTTCTGCCCCTCGCGGAGAAGCACGGCGTCACCCTGGAGACCGGCGGCGACCTCACCCCCACGCTCGGATCACCGGCGCTCCTACTGCAACTGAACACGAATCTCGTGCACAACGCGATCGTCCACAACCTCCCCGGCCGGGGCACCGTGTGGATCCACACCACCGCCGTCCACACCACCGCCGGCCCCGGAGCCACGCTGCTCACCGTCGAGAACACCGGCGACCGGATCAGCCCCCAGCGGGCAGCCACACTCACCGAACCGTTCCAGCGCGGCACCGAACGCGTACACACCGACCACGCGGGCGTGGGCCTGGGTCTGACCATCGCCCAGACCATCACCCAAGCCCACGACGGCACCCTCACCCTCGTCCCACGCGGTGACGGCGGCCTCCGCATCACGGTGACACTCCCCGCGGCACCCGAGAGAACCACTCGGGGGCCGACCCGCTGAGCGAAACCGGCCCTCTGGGTCTCATGGAGTCTCCCCGCGGCCGGTCCCAGCGACAGCGCGAGGAAGGGTCGGCTCCCCGCGCTGCGGCCACGGGCCTGACGCCGCCCCAGGCCAGGCCGCGGCCCCGGACCACGACGAGACCGTCACCGGCCGGAACCTCGCACGGTAGTCGGCTCCCATACGGTTCCCGACCCGCTCCCGGAAACCACTCAGGGACCCGACCCGCTAAGCGGATCAGGCCCCTGACCTGGTACTTCACTGTCGGGGTGGCGGGATTTGAACCCACGACCTCTTCGTCCCGAATGAGGTTCGGGCGTGATCGACGCCGGGCGCTTTGGTGTTTTTCCTGGTCAGGGCATTGGGCTGAGATGGTCTCGGGTGGTCTCGAAGGGGCTTGGGGAGAGGGTTGGCTCCCAGATGGCTCCCACCCAGCACTGCAGCTCGCATGGTGGAGCAGCGACGCCGGATCGGTCCGGAGTCGTTCGCCACTGTGGTGGATGCATGCGGGCACAAGGTATCCACCTGAGCAGTCGACCAGCGTGACGGCGGCCGTGGCAAAGTCCAGATGTGCGGCCAGCCGAGTCCAGGCTGATGGCCACCGGAATTCCCGGTGGATGGCCGTCTGACCAGTGGTGTTCCTGATCACTTCCTTAACTGGAGGAGACCCCTCCGCCCGTTTGCTGGTGTTTGCGCGCATCAGCTACCGGCCGGAGAGGTCCTGTGACGAAGTCTGACACGGAGATTATGGAAATCCTTGAGGCGTACGACCTGACCGGGACGGTCTGGTCGGCGGCGAGCCTGGCGGGACACGACCCGAAGACGGTCAAGCGGTATGTCGAGGCCCGCAACGGCGGGCGCAATCCCTATGAGCGAGAGCCGCGGCCGAAGATGATCGACGCGTTCCTGGAGAAGGTCGAGGAGTGGGTCGAGCAGTCGAAGGCGACGATCCGCGCCGATGTGGTCCACGAGAAGCTGGTGAAGATGGGCTACCGGGGCAGCGCGCGCTCGACGAGAAGGGCGGTGAACGCCGCGAAGGCGGCGTGGAAGGCGGGCAAGCGCCGGACGTACCGGCCGTGGATTCCCGAGCCGGGCCGGTGGCTGCAGTTCGACTGGGGCGAGGGTCCGCGCATCGCGGGGCGTCGGACGTGGTTGTTCTGCGCGTGGCTGTCCTGGTCGCGGTTCCGGGTGGTGATCCCGGTCTGGGACTGCACGTTGGGCACTTTGGTGGCCTGCCTGGACACCACGTTGCGGCGGATCGGCGGGGCGCCGACGTATGTGCTGACCGACAATGCGAAGACGGTCACCGTCGAGCACATCGCCGGGATCCCGGTGCGGCATCCGCAGATGGTCGCCGCGGGCCGGCATTACGGCTGCCAGGTGGTCAGCTGCGTGCCCTACGACCCCGAATCCAAGGGCGGTGCGGAAGCCACGGTCCGTATCGCGAAGGCCGACCTCGTGCCCACGGATGCGAACCTGCTGGCCGCCTACGACACCTTCGCCGACCTCGCGGATGCCTGCCTGACCTGGTGCGACGCGGTGAACTCCCGCCGCCACCGGGCGACGGGTCAGATACCCGCCGACCGCCTCGATATCGAACGCACCACGCTGCATGTCCTGCCCATCGAACCCCTGGCGCTCGCGCTGGGCGAGGAACGGCTGGTCGGTTCGGATCGCACGATCAGCTTCAACTCGGTGCGCTACTCGACCCCGCCGGGCTATACCGGCGTGAGGGTGTGGTGCCGGGTTGTCGGCGAGGAACTGTCCATCACTGCCCGCACCAACTCCGGTGATCTCTCCGAGATTGGGCGCCATCAGCTTTCCACTCCGGGTGTTCCGCAGATCATCGACGAGCACTATCCCGACCATCCCGACGGCCGCAGCATTCACCAGCCGAGGCTGCAGCCCCGCTCGGAAGCTGAGATCGCGTTCGTGAGTATCGGCCCCGGCGCGGGCCGCTGGCTCAAGGAAGCCGGACCCGCAGGCGCCACCCGCATCCGCGCCAAGATGGCCCGCGCGGTCGAGCTGGCCACCGTCCTGGGCAACGACCGGGTCGACCAGGCCCTCGGACTCGCGGCCACGGCCGGGCGCTTCGCCGACGGCGACCTGCTGTCGATCCTGGGGCACATCGCCGACAGCAAGCCCGCCGGCGAGGTCGTCCGCGCGGACGAAACCCACTCCGTCCAGAACGGAACCAGCGGCTGGCAGGCCCTGGGCCGCTGATCCAATTAGCCGCCCGCCACCACCTTTTGACTGCACGTCACCCAAGAGAACGGCACCTCCATGAGCTTTCCCAACCCGCCCGCGATCCCCGAGGAACTCGACAAGCTCATGCGCCGCATGCGCCTGCCCTATATGCGCAAAGCGGCCCCCGATGTCCTGGCCACCGCCCGCGCCCAACGCTGGGACCCCGCCGAGGTCCTGCGGCTGCTGATAGCCGAGGAGGTCACCGGCCGCGACGCGGCCACCCGCCGGCTTCGCCGGCACTCGGCGAACTTCCCCACCGGCAAGACCCTCGGCTCCTGGCGGGCCGAGGACTCCACCATCCCCGAACCCACCCAGAACTCCCTGACCACCCTCGAATGGATCGGCCGGGCCGAGAACCTGGTGATCGCCGGACCCTCGGGGACGGGAAAGAGCCACTTCACCGAGGGACTCGCCCAGGCCGCGATCGAGAAGGACATGCGGGTGTCCTGGTTCACCCTGGAGACGCTGAGCTCCGTGATCGGCAAGTCGAAGGTCGACGGGTCCACCCCACGGACCGTCGCCCGGATCTGCCGGGCCGATTTGATCGTCATTGATGACATTGGCCTGCTGCCCGTCGGCGAGGACGCCGCCGAGGCGTTCTACCGGATCATCGATGCCGCCTACGAGCGCCGGTCCATCGCGGTCACCAGCAACATCCACCCCTCGGGCTTCGACACGATCATGCCCAAGACCCTCGCGGGCGCCAGCACCGACCGCCTCATGCACCACGCTCACCTCGTGACCACCACCGGCGACTCGCACCGCCTCGCCGAGGCCCTCGCCGGGAAGGGAGTGGTCCCCTTGAACTGACCCCCACCCCCAGGAACACCACTGGCCACACGCCTGGGTTTCTGATGGCCACCAGCCTGGTCATCCAACGGCCACCCACCTGGGCATCTCAGTGGCCGTTGACACAGCGCCGGGAGACCAGTTCAGCGCGTTCAAGCGTCGTCTCGCGCGAGGTTCGGCGGCGAAGGCTGTCGGAGCAGTCCGGGGGGACACGGCGGCATCGCGGACCTGGCTATTGTTCGTGCGTTTCGGCTCGGAGACCCAGTTGGCCGAGGCCCTCCTCGACGACCAAGTCAATGACATGCGGGGGTATCTGCTTCGAGGATCGAACGGAAACGTTCAGTTCAACGCGTACCTCGGCCCCCTGCGCGGCGAAAGGCAGAACCGCCACTTTTACGACGTCGCGAACCTTGTCGGCCGGGACGTCTGCAATATGCAGTCGCAGGCCGGTGGGGCCTGCCGAGGGCGGCCTTGGCGCTGGTGCCTCTGAGGTCGTCGACTCTCTGGTCTCGGGGGCGACAGACGTCCCTGTCCGCGGGCTACTCGCGCTACTCGTGTCGGAAGGACGCGCAGGAGGTGCCTCAGGACCACGCAGGGCCTGGGCGCGTGCGGCCCGTACCAGCCACGTGCCTGGCTGGAAGTCGATCTCATCTGGAGAGATCTCCTCCCCGATGCGGATCACTGCGTCGGCTGCCTGCCAGGTGGCTCCCGAAACGAGACCGAAGACTCCACGCCTGACCCCCTCGGCGAGACAGTCGCGCAGCACCTCGGCAGAGGCGAGCTTCGGCAACCGGGGGAAGCGCCGGAACGCCTTGAGCAGGTCCTCGATCTCGACTGCTTCCACGTCTGCCGGCAGCAGGTCGAAGCGGTCCGACAACAATGCGGCCGGAGCGAGCCTATCCAGTAGACCATCACCTGACCGCAGGCGTTCCGTGACTCGGGAGGTGACGGTCTCGCTGGCTCGGGGCAGCCCGAGGTCGAGGTGCTGTGTGGTGGGCGGCGATCCGCCCGTGCCGTTGGCCAGCAAGAACACATGTCGGTAGGCCGTGGTGAGCAGCCCGGGGAGTCGGTCCTCGGCGCGTACGACCCTTTCACGAAGGTCGGTCTGCTGTTCCTGATTAAACCGCTTCAGCCGGTGTACGTCGTCTCGCAGCTCGCGCATCGCCGCCAGGGTTCGTGCCAGTGCGCGGGCACGGCCGAGGGCGCCGGTGTCGGGAGCGACCAGGACCAGCGTGTTCTTATTGATACGGCCGGACTGGTCGTATTCGCTCAGGATGCGTTGGGCTGCGTCCCTGACGACACCTGGGGCAGAAGGCTCGACCCGGTGCTCGGGATCGAGCAGAGCGAGTGTCAGACGAGGTTCGTCGCGGACGTCCGCAGAGCTTAGGACGTCTGTCAGGGTGCGCCAAGGGGACTCGGACGGAACCACACTCTTGGTGGCCCTTTCCAGTAGCTCGGCGATCGCGTCCTCGGGTACAGCGCTCTCACGTTCGACGATGACCTTGTTCAGGTTGGGTTCGGTGGTGAAGCGGTAGCGGCCACCCTCGTAGCGCATGTACCAGGCGACATTCTTGACGGTGTCCCGGACATCTTCGAGAGCGCCGCGAGACAGCCCTGGTCGGCCCACACCGACGGTCATCTGGGCGTCGGATGCCCCGGGGACCTTGTCGGAGCCGAAGGAGTTGACGAAGGCTGTCGTGGCGAGCTTGGTCGCCAGCCTCAGCTTCTCGACCTCGCCGCCACGGCGCTGGTCCTCGATGCGGGCTCGCGAGTCCTCGCGAATGATGTCGGCGTTCAGGGCCGCCAGGTAGGAACCACCGGTGATCTTCAATATCTCAGCCCGCACGCCGGGGTCATGGAGAGGGATGTCCCCCGGGTGGATAAGGGGGGAGATACGCCCTTCCGCATGGAGAGCCTTGATGCTGTGTGCGAGGGTGCGCAGTGCACCGCGTGTGCGCTGGAAGCCGGACAGCGAGCCCCAGCGATGGGTGAGCAGGTCGATCAGCTCGGGATGGAAGGGGTAAGCGGCCTCGATGCGATCGCGGTAGACCGGATCACGGTATACAGCTGGCAGAGCATCGCCGAACTGCTCGGCGTAGTAGTCGCCGTAGGCGTCCGCGACGATACGGCGCTGGGCTGGAGTACCGGTGCTCTGGAACAGCCGGGTATGAAGGACGGGAAAGATGTCATCGCCTTCGACGGGCGTGATGACGTTCTCGGTCCGGCCGAATATCTTTGCCAAGCGCTCCAGTAGATCCTCGTGGTTGATACCCGTGAAATCTTCGAGGTGGGAGGCGGTGAGGGTCGCGACCAGACAGGCGCCGGGGGTGTTGGCGACCGCCGTGGTCAACTCTTTAATGAAAACTAGAGTGTTGGTGGTGAGAGCGCCTTGGTCGCCATCGGCGGTGATGGTCTTCGCTAGGTATTCGAGGGTCTCATCCATCAGAATGAGGCAAGGCGTGTAGCGCTTGAGCAGGGCCACTAGATGAGCGGTGGAGGTCGCTTGGCGGGCCTCGTCCTCCGCGCGAACACCCTCGTACGCTTCTTGCCCGCCAAGTTGAAAGGCGAGATGACCGAGCAGTGTACGTCCCGGTGAGCGGTTCTCCTTGGTGCGATCCGGGGCCAGGGCGGAGCCGTCGAGGACTACGACTGTGGCTTGCGGAAGGCGGCCATCTTTGATGGAGGAGGAGAGCTGGCGGGCAAGTCGGGTGCGTGACAGTGCACGGGCGTTGCCAAAGAGATGGTAGGCGGACAGCAGGGTGTGGGTCTTTCCGCCACCGAATTCCGTCTGCATTCTGTGTACTGCTTTGGCGGCGGGATTTCCGGCCAGTCGATTCCCGATCTCTACAAGAGCAGTGCGCAGATTCGCTGTCAAGTACGTCTTTTGCACGAAGAGTTGGGCATCAAGGTAATCCTGTGGCCCCTCTCCTTTGCTGACCAAGCCCAGGTCTGCGGCGAACAGCGCCTCGTCGAATGAGCCGTTGACGATGTCCAGATGCGGAGGGGCTATCTCGTTCCAACTCTTGAGGCCGGCCACGGGACGGACGTTCCTTTCGCTTTGCGGGTGCTGGAGCGGTATCAGGGCTGCGGGCCGAAGAGAGTGAGCTCCTCGAAGTCGGGGGAGTACTTGGCAGCCCGTTCCGCCAGGTCGTCGCGGTTGCCACCGAGACCGAGCAGTAGAGTGCGCTCACGGGAGCCTTCCGGCAGGAGCTGGGTGACGGCGGTGACCAGTGCCCAGAAGGCAGGCTCGGTGCCTGCGCCACTGGCGCCGAGCAGCGCGTCGAGTTCCTGGCGGCGACCCTCGTCGTAGAGCAGGCAGGCGCAGTGCATGACATCTACCCAGGAGGGGCGCTGGCCGAGCGTAATGCTGCGGCGCTCGTGAGGTCCGAGGAGCTTGTAGTCAGATCCGGACTTCCGTATCAGCCCTCCCCGTACGGTGAGGGCGTCCAGATGGAGATCGAACGCGCGGCACAGCATGTATGCCTCGTCTGCGGGAATCGCCAGTCCGTCGTATGCCCAGCGCCAAGTGAGATAGAAGAGCGCACGACTGTCCAGGCGCTCCAGGGATTCACCCCCAGTGAGCGACCTGGTGGCGTGTCGGGCCACAGCCTGACGAGCCAGCACCATCAGCTCGTCAACTTCCACCTCGTCTCCCGACAGGCGCAGGACACGGGAGTAGCGGGCGAAGACCTCGAAAGCAGGGCCGATGGCCGAGACGAAGTAGTCGGCGCCGGACAGTTTCATGTCATCGAAGACAGCGAGGCGTTCGGCGATGCGGGCGTCCAGGTCGCGGACCACGTCGTCGTAGAAGCCGTCGATGGCACTGCCTACCTTGCGGCAGACCAGTACCACTGAGGAGGCCAGCACCGAGCCGACGTTGTCGGTGGTGCGACCTGTCCTTTCGGACTGCATCGGCCATGAGGTCGTGACCTTCAGGCCGGCTCGACGCAAAGCACGCAGCAAGTGTTCCCAGGCAGCGTTGTCGGTGTGGGCGAAGACCAACGAAACGATGCCGTCGTCGGCGACGACTCGGGCCACCTCGTCCAGGGCACGTTGCAGACGGGCCTCGAATTCGTCGCGGGATATGTACTCGGCGGAGTCGCGCTGGGCACGGTTCTGGATTACCTCGGCACGCTTGGGAGTCAGTGCGGTGGCGAAGAGCTCAGGGTAGATGTGTCCGATGGACCTCTTGAGCCAGACGTAGAAGAAGTCCGAGAGGTCGCCGTACTGAAATGCGTCGTAGTAGGGCGGGTCGATGATGACTGCATCGAACTCACCGTCGGCAAAGGGGAGGTGTTGAGCATTGGCGCGCTGGACTTGGGAGGGATTTCCTTCGGTGGCGGCAGCACAGTGACGCAGGGACTGGGTTATCCATCGAACGGCGCCGTCCCAGTTGCCGGGGCCTTGGGCCAACGGGTCGATCTCGCTGAAGTCCCAGGCCATGCGGATGGATTGCTGCGGGAATGTGTGTGTCGGGAATTCACCGGATGGGACCCATGCGACGAAGGATGAATTGTAATCCGCTATCCGGTCGACGGCTAGCCCTAGATACGTGGTCAGGGCATCCGCCCGTGCTGGTTCAGTGCCGCGTGCCAGCATTTCTATATGGGCAGCCCGAACGGTCTGGGCCAGCACAGCAAGGACCAACCGTTGGCGGGGCGTGAACATGCCCGCCCAGGTGTCGATGCCGTAAGTCAGGTTGGGGTAGCGCCGGTACTGGGAACGGGTCACCAACTCGTCCGGGATGGCGCTGGTTCCATCCGGATAGTCCTCCAGGCTGTCCGCCATGATTTCTGCCCGCTCAACCGCGGTGTAGTCGGCAGCCGTGGGTTCACGGTAAGTACGTTCCCCGCCAGGGCCGATGTCGAGAACCGCATAAAGGTGGTAGCCAAAGCCGTGCTCGCGTGCATAGCTGCGCAGTTCCTGGTCCGGTCGGGCGGTCCCGCAGACTGGGCAAGTAACAGTCACCTGGGAGCCGCGGCTCGTCTTGGTGCCGAGTTTCCAGTCGCTGCCGTCGGCAGGCGGGCCTTCTGCGAGGCGCAGTTCAATCCGGTCCCGTCGTATGTCGTAGTCGAGACGTATCCGGTGCCGGGTGGAATCGGCGAGCCTGCGCGAAGAGATCAGCGGAACCGTCCGGCCACAGTGCGGATCCGCGCACGGCACAGTGCGCGCCCAGAAGTACACCGCGGGCCTGGTGCCGTCCTCACAGCGTGGAAAAACCTCGGCAAGCCGGGCGTCCGCAGTCTCACGCACCCACTGGCCCCATTGGGCCAACTCGTCGATGAAAGGCCGCCCGCCATCCTCGCCCACACCGCCGAAGCGAGCGGGGTACTCCAGGACGCAACGCTGGATGAGATGGGCGACGGGGTTGATGTCGACAGCGGTGGTGTCGCACCCGAGGCGCGCGGCCTCCAGAGGGATCGCGCCCCCTCCTGCGAAGCAATCAAGGACCTTGGGGCGACGCTCGGGCCAAGCGCCGGCGAGGGCGGTGCGCAGCGGGGCCAGATAGGCGGTCCGGGAAGAAGCCTCGAAAGGGGCGGCCTGGCTGATGTCGGTGAGCAGCCTTTCACGGGAGTGCGGGCTGTCGGTTCCCGGGTCGGGGACCAAGCTAGCGAGCACCACGCTTCGGGCCATGGCGAGGGGCCTGCGAGCCCACCACAGATGCATGGTGGAGATGTGGCCGTGTCGCAGATGCTTCTCCCGTGCGGAAGCGGCATTGACGGGGGCCAGCGGGAGCTTCTCCTCGATGAGCGCACGTCTCACTGTGTGTCTCCTCCTACGGCCTGCGCTGCTTCGATGACGGGTCCGGGGGCGACGCTGTAGCGCACCTCATGCGTGGGCCGGAATTTCCCTGCGAGAGCGACAGCCGGGTCCTGAATGCGGTAGAGCCGAGGGTGATCGGTAGCGCAGTCGAGCACCACGTAGAGCCAGTAGGCAGGACCGAACTTGCCGGCAGCGATGTACTCGGACCAGGTGAGCTCGACGGTCCCCACCCCGGCGCGTCCCTTCACTTCGATGTAGCGAGTGGTCTCTGCCCGTTGGGAGACGAGGTCGAAGCCCAGGTTGTCGGCTTCGACGGACCTGAGGTCTTCGGAGCCATGTGCGTATTCGTGGTCCATGCTGATTTGGACGGCTATTCGCTCGATCTCTGGATCGCTGAGTCCACGCCCGTTCGCTGCATGCTCGGCCCAGACATCGACAGGATTGGAGGACGCGGGCGGAGGCAGGAGCACTGCCTGCGCGAGAACGGTGACAGGTCCGCGGTCCACTTGCCGTGTGCGAGCCGTGTCCGCAATCCGCCTGTCACGGCGTTCGAGCACTGTGCGCCGAATGAGTTCCGTCTTGCGATGACGGCCCTCGGCCCCGGCTCTGCCCTCCTCCAACTCCTCGTCAAGATCGAGCAGCTCGGAGTCGTAGCGAGCCAGCAGGGTGCGGAACGAGGTAGTCAGGAACTCCTCTTGAATGTCGGCCGTGCGTGCACGGCGCTCTCGGACCTCGCGCAGTCGAGCCTCGTAGACATTGGCTCGTGCCCACGTGATGAGCTGGGATTCCGGACGGGCGGGCGCCAACCCTTCCCCAGTCGGCTGTGCAGGTCGCCCAGGCAGCAGGTCGTACAGTGCGCCGCTCGTGGGGAGGAACTCGCCGGCGACCTCGATGACGGAAGCCATGCTGCGGTGGACTGTCGATCGATGTCCGTCGGTGACTTCGCCTTCCAGGATGTGCAGCAGTGCGGGAGCGCTGAGTCCGGGATCATGAAAGACGGCGCCGCGCTGCAGTGCGCTCGCTGTTTGCTCGATGACCAGATCCAGGATCGCCTCGAACAAAGGGTGCCCGGGACCGCAGAGCTCCGCCCGGGGCGCCCCTGACTCCGCGTCCTGCGCCAGCCGTTGCACGGCGACACTCTTGTCGAAGGTGACTCGCTCGTAGGTGGGTTGCAGCTGGCGCAGCGTACCCAGATCCCGGTCGCGTGCGATCAGGATGTCCGGGGTCCGAGTGACCCTGATGCTCGCGTGGTCCAGCCGCTCGCGCGCCTGGCCGTGCAGATGGTCGACGGCGTCGACAAAGAAGCGTTTGAGGTGTTCCGGAGGCAGCCGACGTTCCTCCGCCCGGGTCGTCTCCTGGCGCTGTATCCGCCAGTCGATGTGGCCCGTGACCAGAGCCTTCTCCGAGAGTTCGCGCATGCGCGCGATGAGCTGATCGTCGAACTCCCCGTCGTCTGTACCGAACTGCGCTGCTGCGTCCTCAGATGTCCGCTCACCTGATACTACGGCTTCGAGTAGTTCGGGGAGACGGTAGCCCGACAGTATTTCGCCGATGACGTCGAAGACTTGGTCCCCCAGAGCTTCGTTCTGGCGCATGGTCTCGATCTTTCCGAGCACCGTGGCCAGTACGTGCCCCTCTTTGGTGTTGGCCGCGACGAGATTGAAAATGTGAACGTTCTCGGTCTGACCGATGCGGTGCACTCGTCCCATGCGCTGTTCAAGGCGGTTGGGGTTCCATGGGATGTCGTAGTTGACCATGAGGTGGCAGAACTGGAGGTTGATCCCTTCGCCCGCCGCCTCGGTGGCGATCATGATCTGCGCATGTTCCCGGAAGTCACGCTCGGCCTGTACCCGTTCCGCAGGGCGCAGGCCACCGTGGATGACAGCCACGTCGAAGTGAGGGGACAGCTCGCGGACCAGGAAGTCCAAGGTGTCCTTGTGCTCAGTGAAAACCAGGAGCTTCTTCGAGGCGTCGTCGCCGACCCCGTACTGATCCAGGATCTTCCATAACTCCTGCAGCTTGATCTCCCCGCCCAGAAGCTCCGTCTCCTCGGCTTGCGCCAGCAGCGGGCGGAGAAGATCGAGTTCGGCCCCGATCTCTTCCGGGTCTCTGAAGAGGGAGAGCTGATCAAGGGCCTGCTCCTCGAGCGCCCAGCGCTCGTCCTCGGGACGGTCACCGTTGGTGTTTTTGTCCAGCAGGGTCGAGTCGACGTCCGTGGCTGTCGCTGTCGGCAGCTCCAGTTCCCGCTCCAGGCGCTCCACGCGGCGCTGCAAGGTACGGCAGATGGCCCGTACGGAAGAAGCCAGCCGACGCTGCATGGTCGTCAGGGCGAAACCGGACACGGATGCACGGCCGCCGTCGGTGCGCTCGCGACGGATCTCGGCGAGGCCCTGGGTGATGAATTGGGACACCCGGTTGTACAGGTCGAGCTCGGCACCATCGAGGGTGTACGCGACAGTGTGCGCGACGCGTGGCCGGAAGAGGGGACGGCCGCGCAGGTCCACCATCTGTTCCTTGGTGGTCCTGGAGTAGTGGTGCGGCATGATCTCTACGCGGTCGGGGCACCGGTCGCCGTATGCGTCGCGATCCAGCAGCCGCATCAGCCCCCACAGGGACTCCTCGCGGCCGGAGTGCGGAGTGGCCGTGAGGAGCAGCAGTCGTTCAGCGTGACGTGCCACGCGCTCGGCGGCCTTGTACCGACCGGTGCGGTTGTCGATCGCCCCGCGCTTGTTGACCTTCAGGGTGTAGCCGTGGGCCTCGTCGAGGACCGCCAGGTCCCAAGGGCGTTGTGCGGCGGCGAAGGACGCCAGGACTGTCTCCGTCTTCAGCAGATCGCGGGAGACGATGAAGACGCCGTCGGACTCCCAGGGGTTGGCCATGGGGTCCGCGTCGAGGGTGTTCCTGGTGATGCGGCGGGCCGCGATCCGGAAGCGCTCGTCGAGTTCGCGCTGCCACTGGAAGCCGAGGTTGGCAGGGGCGACGATCAGCACTCGGTCGGCCGCACCGCGGAGTTGGAGCTCCTTGATGTAGAGCCCGGTCATGATCGTCTTGCCGGCTCCTGGATCATCAGCCAGCAGGAAACGCAGTCGAGGTTCCTCCAGGAACCTGCCGTACACCGCTTCGAGTTGGTGCGGCAGCGGCTCGATGCTGGATACAGAAAGAGCCCCCATGTCGTTCTGGAAGCGTGTGCGGATCCTGCGCGCTTCCACACCGAGCCGGAAGACTCGTGCGTCCGAGTCGTACCGCCGCTCGCCGCCGACGTCGACCACCTCGATGCCGGGCAGCTCATCCTCGGGCAGGCTGACACTCCGATAGTCCCCGGCGTCGCCTTTGACGAGGAACTCCCAGTAGGCACCTGGTTGGACCTGGATCACGGTGACAGGCTCGGTGTGTCCCGGCAGCCGTAATCGTGCGCCCGCGATCAGCCTCTGCGGATCGAAAAGTGACATCTACGTCCCTCCCCCGACAAGCCGCTGCGCCTGAGCTGCGCCTCGACCGTTCGTAGATTCAGAGAGCGTACACACAGTCGACAGGGAGTCACCCTTCGGGGTGCGTCGCAACGGACGGTATGTATCGCGGATTTGAGGTCTCTGATGTGCCCCTTCGGACGTAACCTGCGCAGGTGACGGTGAGGATCCCCAGACTTGCTCAGTTGCTCGGCGCGGACTTCGACGGCCTGGATCGAAGCCATCTGGTCGAGCTCTGCGACCAGCATGCAGCCGAGGACGTGGACTTGGACTTCAAGCAGGACAACGCGTACACCAAGGACGCCGATGGACTGGACGAATTCGCCAAGGACGTGTCGGCCATGGCCAACGCGCGAGGTGGCCTGATCGTCGTCGGCGTTACCGAGAACGACCAGGGCAGCGCGGAGAGTTTGACCCCCATCACGATCAGCGACAAACTGCACAACCAGCTTGTCCAGGGCCTACGCAGTCGTGTCTTCCCCTTCCTGCCCCCGGACTTCCGCATACGCCTGATCGCTGACAGTCCCACCACTCCGGAGTGCGGCTACATCCTGATCGGGGTTCCGCGTAGTCCGGTCGCCCCGCACGCCGTTCGCCCCACCGGAGGTAAGGGGCAGCAGCGGTACGGGTACGCGCGTCGGCTGGGCCGGACCACTGCCTGGCTGGACGAGTCAGAGATAGCGACCCTCTATCGCGACCGCTTCAAACTGGCAGAAGGCCACTCTCATCGGGTAACCGCGCAGTTCGAGGACGACTGCGCGTGGTTGGCGTCTCCCGTTGATGGCAGCATCAGACTGGATATTTCTCTGGTTCCTACGGGACGAGCAGAGCGCCGCATCGACCGCACCTTCCTCCAGGATGTGCGAGGGTTCCTCGGCGTATTGGCGCGTCCAGGGGGTGCACCGTCGGCGGCTCTGTCCCGCGGCTTGCTGGGCCACGCCCCAGTGATCCGCCGGGGCCGCATGCGGATCTCCGGGCCTGGCGTCCACGCCGTCTGGCACTCCGACGGCAGCGCTCACCTTCAGATCGATCTGACTTCGGAACCTGTGCCCACGGCAGAGGATGCAGCCGCCCCTGTGCTGAACCTCACCCGTCTGGAATGCAGCGTGCTCTACGGGCTTCATCTCGCCTGCGCCTATGCGGAGTGGGCCGGAGCCTACGGAGATGCCGATGTGCTCGCCGGCACTTCGGCTCCTGCCCAGGTGCTCCTGGACCGCACGCCGCTCAATGGAACCGCCCGCTTCGTGCCGGGGGTGCCGGTGCCGAGTGATACAGGAAGTCCGTGCCATCGCATCGGGTATCTGGAAGCCCTGTGCAATGGAAGCATGCAGTTGCGCACAATGGCTCACGCCATCTCGTCTGATCTGCTTGCCGACTACGGCGTGTACGAACCGACTCTGCTTAGGCCAGACGCGACCGTGCGGTCGCAGCGCCTCGCACAGCGCGAGCGGGCCGAGATGGACGCGTGGCTCGCGTCCACGTCGGACTCGAACTGAAACGATCCCGCATCGTTTCAGCAGGCAAGGCCAGCTTGGAGTAATTGTCAAGAGTTGTGGATCAGTGGGGTTGTTCAGGCTGCGGTGACTTCGGGGCGTTCGACGAGGTGACCGTTCTTGAAGCGGGCGCCGT